>JBEKIM010000120.1:0-20911 GCA_050011755.1 Bryobacteraceae bacterium
AGGCCTGCAAGTTTCTGGTACTCGCCAGTGGTGAAAAAGAGCGGCGCATACGGCCCCTGCGCGCTTTCGACAGGCTTCAGAACATGCGCCAGATGATCGATGGAAGGCCGATACAATCCGGGCGGTAAGGCCGGCTGCGGCGCGGCGTCCAGATCCAAACCGCCGAATCCGGTTAACACCGCGCCCCCACCCAACCGCAGCAGCCAGAGACGCCTGGTGAATTCGTCCGGCTCCGTCACAGGTTTCCTTTCTTCGATTCGTCGGCAATGTAGTCCGCCGCGCGCGCGGAAATTGCCATGATGGTCAGAGTGGGCTCATAACAACCCTGCGTGACGAAGCAGGCGCCATCCGTCACGAAGACGTTCCGGGCATCGTGGACCTGGTTGAAACGATTGACGACGCTCTTCTTGGGGTCGTCGCCCATGCGCGCGGTGCCGCACTCGTGAATGTTCTTTCCAAACACGCTCAATTTGGCGGAGGGGGCCTGTAGCTCGTGGACTTTGACCGCATCCAATATCTCGTTCAACCGCGTATGCATGGCCCGCGCCATGGCGTTCTCGTTCTCGCCGTAGCTGGCGTTGATGTGCAGTACGGGAATGCCCCACGCGTCCGTTTTAGCCGGATCCAGCTTCACGAAATTGTCATGGCGCGGCAGGCACTCTCCCTGCGCGTAGATGCCGAAGCGATAAGGAATGTTCTGGCTTACCTTGCGCCGGAACTCTTTCCCAAAGCCTCGTATGCCGAACGCGTGCCCGTAAAGTTCCTGGTGGCTGTCGCCGGCCAGATAGTACCCGCGCAGAAAATTCTTGTCGCGATAGCGCGGATCGGCGTTGACGTATTTCGGGATGATGTAGCCGGCAGGCCTGCCAACCGGCTCGCGCCGCGACGATTTGAGCGCGGGGAATATGCCGCCGCCGTCTTCGAGCGTGAAGTGGTCCATCAGGTAGTGGCCCAGCGCTCCCGACGCGGCCCCCACCCCCTCCGGGTACCGTGGTGAACGCGAGTGCAGCAGGATACGCGTAGATTCCAGGGCCCCTGCTGCAAGGACGACGACCCGTGCCCGCGCTTCCCGCTCGGCGCGTGTCTGGCGGTCGAAGAAGACCACGCCGTTTGCTTTGCCGTCGTCGTTCATCGCCAGGTGGCTCACGATGGCATCGCTAACCAGCGTCAGCCGTCCGGTCCGGGCCGCGTCTGGGAGCGTGGTCGCGGGACTGTTGAAGTATGAGGCCGTATAGCAGCCGCGCTGGCATTGGTCGCAGTAGTGGCAGGCGGGCCGGCCATTGTGCGGCTCCGTCAGATTCGCGGTGCGGTCGGGGATGATCCGCCAGCCGAAGTGCTTCTCCACGATTTCTCCGGCATGTAGCTCGCCGCAGGAAAGACGCATAGGCGGCAGAAAGCGACCGTCTGGAAACTGCGGCAGCCCCTCCTCCGACCCGCTTACCCCGATATATCGTTCGACCTTGTCGTAATAGGGCTCAAGGTCTTTGTATTGGATGGGCCAGTTCTCGCCATAACCGTCGCGCGCGGCCGCCTGGAACTCGAAGTCGCTGTATCGATAGCTGACGCGCGCCCAGCAAAACGTCTTGCCGCCCACCTGGCGCCCGCGAATCCACATGAAAGGCTTGTCTTGGGGGAAGCTATAGGGAAGCTCGCGGTCGTTGACGAAGAACTGGTGACTGTATTCGTCGCAGGCATAACAGAGCCGCTGTACAGGCTGATCCCGCAGCAGGGCTTTCTGATCTCCGAAGCCGCGGTAACGCATGCGGTACGGCCAGACATGCTCGGTGAAATCGCGCGTGGGACTTCGCGGCGGTCCGGCCTCGAGCACCAGTACTTCCATGCCTTGCTCGGTAAGGACTTTCGCGACCCAGCCGCCGCTCGCGCCGGAGCCTACTACCAGTGCGTCATAGAGCTTCGTAGTCGTGGTGCGAATATTATCCCAAAGAAACGGTTCCGGCGGCATACGGATAAGCAGCTAACCGGTCTGCCTCCCATCCGTCCAAGTGTTGCAGGCGCACCCGGGAGGTAGCCGCCATGGCTCATTACCAAAAAGCAGATCCTACTCATCGTACGACGCGTTACGGCCTTAGAACCATTCTCCTGCCGGCGGCAATTGTATTCCTGGCGGCGCCGGCAGCGCCCCAAGTCCCTCAGGCTAAGTCCGCGGTCGCCCCGAGCACCGCCCGCGTCACTCGATATCTGATCGTTTCGGGCGACTCTTCGAGCGGCTCATGGGATAGCCATGACGAGCCGCGCTTTGAAGCGTGGCGCTCCAAATACGGGTCTCACTATGCCTGGTTCCGGCAGGATGGCCGTGACTACATCGTGACTGACGGCCGTATCCTGGCCCAATTCGAAGACGCCATGGCCCCCCAACGAGAGGTCAATAGCCGGCAATCCGAAGTAAGTCGCCATCAGGCGGAAGTGAACCGCCTGCAAGGGGGCGTCAACAGCCACCAGGCGGACGTGAACCGCGCGCAGGCCGACGTCAACCGGCAGCAAAATCAGGTGAACCGCGGCGACGAAGAACAGACCCGCGTCAATCAACTCCAATCGGAGGTGAATGGCAAACAGCGCGTCGTGAACGCCGAACAGGATAAAGTGAACCAGAGGCAAGCCGTTGTGAACCGGGAGCAAAGCGCGGTCAACCAAGTGCAGGCGCGGGCCTCCGCCGAGATCGACAAAGCTCTGCAGGGCATCTTCGATTCCGCCAGGCGGCAAGGCCTGGCTCGCGAAGTTCGCTAAGCGCCCCCAAACCTCTCGCCGCTCATTGCCTGGCCTGCGGTACTTGTCCACGCCCACGGCAAGGTGTTAACGTCCAGGGGAATGAGCGCCTCCACGCCCGCCATCGCACCTGTCAACCCAAACGCCGCTCCGGCCCGCGTCCTGTCCATCGACATTTTCCGGGGCCTTACCGTTCTCGTAATGGTCTTCGTGAACGATGTCGCCGGCGTCAAGGGACTGCCGTGGTGGACCCATCACATGCCCGAAGGCGTAAACGGCATGACCTACGTCGACATGGTCTTCTCTGCATTCCTTTTCATCGTGGGAATTTCCATGCCGCTGGCGATCGACCGCCGCCGGGCCTTGGGCGATTCCTGGCTCGATGTGCTGAAACACGTCGTCGTCCGCTCGCTCAGCCTTGTCGCCATAGGCTACATCCTCGCAAATCTCGGAAACGCCGATCCGCGACTGACCGGTGTGAGCACTCAAACTTGGGATGTTCTGGCCTTCGCCGGAATTCTGCTGTCCTGGAGCGTCTATCCGAAGTCAGGCAAGCACCAGCCGCTCTATCGAATTCTGAAATCCTCGGGTTTGACGGTCTTGGTGGTCCTGGTATGCATCTTCCGCAGAAGAGCGCCCAGTGGCGGGGTCGCCGGACTCGATATGGGCTATCCCGAAATCCTCGGCCTGATCGGCTTCGCCTACTTCTGCGCGGGGATCGTTTATCTCGTGCTGCCGAAGAAATTCTGGTGGTTCGCCGCCGCGTTTGCCGCCTTAAATATCATGAACGCAGCCTCGAAACTGGGAGCGCTTCCCATGCTTCGAAATGTGCCGCTTTATTTCTGGCCACTCGCGGACGGCGCCCTGGCGTCCATCGTAATGGCGGGCGTGGTTTTTTCCTTCATCATGTTCGATTCCCCCCGGTTTGATGGACTCGTGGCCACCCTGAAACAGAAACTCTACACTTCGGCGGCTCTGGCTCTGATCCTCTTGGCCGCTGGGATCGCGCTGATGCCGCTAGGTATTTCGAAGAACCACGCGACACCCACATGGTGCCTGTTTTCGGAAGCCTCAAGTGTCGTGATCCTATTCGCCCTGTACTATGTGGTGGATATCAAGCGTGTCACCGCCTGGGCAGGTTTTGTCAAGCCGGCTGGCTCCAACACGCTGCTAACTTACCTCCTGCCCTGGATCTGTTCGGTAATTCCGCCGCTCCAATTCATTTCAGCCTCGGGTTCGCAAGGCGCCTTCGGAGTGTTCCGGGCCTGCTTATTCACCGCTTTCATACTGGCTCTGTCCGCCTGGCTCACCAGAATGCACCTCAAGATGCAGCTATGACAATGCTTCCGCATTTACGATGGATGGTTACGCTCCTCGCCCTGGGCGCCATTCTCCCGGCCCAGATCCCCGGCCCGCTTCCATTAACCGCGAACTTTCAGGATTCCGCTTCTTATCGTTGGCTCAACAAGAAGGTGCTTGCCGGCCGCCTGTTGGACGATATGAGCAGCCTCGATCGTTGGACGGCATTCACCAATAACCCGCCTGCGTTAGTGGACTCGCGCGTCAAAGCCGAGGTATCCCGTTCCCAGGCCGTTACCGCCGAAATCACGCTGACCAGGGAACAGTCCCGCAACGGTGGCAGTGTGCTGCGCCTGCGTACGCCGACAAAATTGAATGTGCCCGCACCGGCGAACGGCCGCGGATGGGGAGAAACCGGCGTCACGCGCCGCTTCGACGGCGAGAACTGGAGCAGTTTCAACCGCATTTCCGTATGGATTTATCCCGATTCCGCGGGCGCTTATGTCACCGCCCTGGGACTTGCCCTGCATAACGACGGCCTGGTAAAAGTGCCGCCGGCCTTTGGACAGGAGGGTGAAACGAATCTGGTCTTGCGCAACCACGAGTGGAACCATGTCGTATGGGAGATCGGCAATGTATCCCGGGACAAGATTACGGCACTCGATTTCTCTTATTACATGGCGGGCAATGAGCCCGAAGCCGCCGATACGGCGACCTATTATTTCGACCGGCTGGAACTGCAGCAGGTCGATCCGGATTACATCGAAGGTTGGGGCGTGTGGCCGGGACGCATCTCCTACTCCCACGCGGGCTACCAGCCTGGCAGCCGGAAAACGGCCATCGCCGGCGACCTCACCTCGGGTGACTTTCATCTGATCGATCAAGCCACCGGGCAGACGGTCCTTTGGAAGCCTCTGCAATCGGTGAAAACCTCTATCGGACTCTTCCAGGTGATGGACTTTTCCGAGGTTCAGCAGCCCGGCTGGTATCGCATCGAATCCGGTGGTGAAGCGACGCGGCCATTTCGCATTGCTTCCGACGTTTGGCGCGAAACGATTCTGAAGGCGCTGAATTTCTTTTATGTGGAGCGCTGCGGCATGGCGATCCCCGGTGTACACGGCGTCTGCCATCGCGATTGGCAGTCGGTTCACGGCGACAAGCGGATTGTCATCAGCGGCGGCTGGCACGATGCCGGCGATCTGACGCAGGGCATGGGAAACACCGGCGACATTGTTTATGCGATGTTCAGTCTCGCGGAGCGCCTGCACGCCCAAGGCGCCGATCCGCAGTTGTACGACCGCCTGATCGAAGAGGCTCGCTGGGGTCTCGACTGGGTGCTCAAGACCAGCTTCGGCGACGGTTACCGCAATGCGGGGTCCGTCAGCAGCCGCCGCACCGATGGCATTCTGGGCACGTTTGACGACGTGACGTCCACCGCCAGGAACGACCCCTTCGTGAACTTCCTGGCATCGGCTGCGGAAGCCATTGGCGCGCGCGTGCTGAAAGATAGCGATCCCAGGCTGTCTGCCTATGCACTGAAGATGGCGGAATCCGATTGGGCATTCGCGGTGGAGGGTATGGCCAAAGCCGGGCCGCCATCCAGCGAACGGTTCCATGTGGCTTTCGATTCCGCGGGCGTAGTGCACGAGGTGGCTTCTGAAGGCGTGCTCGCGTCGGTCGAACTGTGGCGCGCCACGGCGAACCCACGCTATGCGGACCAGGCGGTGAAAATGGCGCAAGTGATCCTCGACTCCCAGGAGCGCAAGCGGCCGGACTGGACCGTTCCCCTCCTGGGGTTTTTCTACACCAGTCCCGCGAAAGACCGCATTTTGCACTACGTGCACCGCGGCCGCGAAAATGCGCCCATCCTCGCGCTAACCCGGCTCTGCGACGCATTTCCGGATCATCCGGACTGGATGAAGTGGTATTCTGCGGTGGCCCAACATTCGGAGTACTTGAAGAGCATGGTCCGGAACACCGAGCCGTACGGTGTGTTGCCGGCGTCGATTTATAAAGACGACGAGTATCAAGACGCGCCGGAGTCGCGCAAAGAATCCTTTCGCCAGCAAGTGTTGAACGGCGTGCCGCTGGGAAGTGGCTATTATTTGCGGAGGCTCGCGGTCTGGATGGATTATCGCGGCGAGTTCGGCACAATTCTGCCGCAGGCCGAGGCGTTGGGTCTGGCTTCTCATTTGCGCGGCAACCTGGACGCCGAACAGCTTGCGCAGCAGCAACTCGAATGGGTGGTCGGCCGGAATCCGTTTTCCCAGAGCATGATGTGGGGCGAAGGATATGATTTTACGCCGCAGTACTCGCCCTCTTCCGGTGACATCGTAGGTTCGCTGCCGGTGGGTATTCAGAGCCGCGGCGATAGCGACGTGCCCTATTGGCCGGTCCAAAACACCTGGACCTACAAAGAGGTCTGGGTGCATCCGGTGGGCCGCTGGATTGCCGTCATGCGCGATCTTGACGGACCGGCATTGGTGGAGGGTCAGGCCGCCGGCCCGGTGGTGTTTCAAGAGAAGAATTGGGGCCGCAAGCTCGAAGTTCAGCCGGATCCTGCTACGGGAAACTTCCGGACATATGTACCGGAAGGAAGATATACCGTCCGCAGCCGGGATTGCGAAACGGCCCGTACATTTCTGTCCGCTGGAACATATAACTTGAATCTCCTGCCGGGACAATGGTGGGACCTCCAGGTTTCGAGCGAAACCACAGCCGCGGGCGATGTGACGGTAAAGGCCCTGGCGCGCGGCCGCGGCGTTCACCGCTTACAGCTTCGCGCAGAGAACCTGACCTTCAGCGGCGCTGAAAAGGAAGTGCTCCTGCAAAGCGATGGAACCGCCACGCTGGAGTGGCGCGGACACGTCGCGCAACCGCGGACTCCCTGGATTGCGGTGGTGGTGCCCGATGGCGATTTGTCCGGGCGGCGGGAAATCATGGGGTCGGTGTGGAAGTGAACGGATAACGGGCCCAGGCGATTCCTTGTGGGGCGGCCAATCTTGGCCGCAGCCGGCTTTCAGCCGGCTCTGGCCGCCTGGAAAGGCGGCTGCGGGCAAGATTGCCCGCCCCACAGGTACGGACGCCGGCATTGACCCGGCCATCTGGACCTTTCGGAATTCAATGCGCGGCGGTCAAGGCCTTCAGGCGTTCCTTATTGATCTTCACTACGATGCCCGCGTTTCGATCCGCCACCTCGCTGACCTTGTATTCGGCCGACGTCCCCAGCACCTGCGCCAGTTCCGACGGAGTCAGCTTGTAAACATCGGTCAGCCACTGCGCCATGTTGGCGGTAGCCGTACGAAAAGCGTCGTCGAGCGAGCCGGAAAGCCCCATGGCCATAATGTGAGTGGCGGATTCGACGCGTGGATTCATGATCGGTTGGTGGGGAAGCACATCTACCGTGAACTCTACATCCATCGACGTTTCCAGCGCGTTCCCGTTCAACTCGCCATCGCCTTGCGCGGCGTGCCCGTCTCCGACGTACAGCAGCGCCCCGGGCACATTGACGGGCAAATAAACCGTCGCCCCTTCGACGATCTCATTGAAGTCCATGTTGCCGCCCCAGCGGCCGGAGTCTCCCGTGCCCGGCGGCGCCTGTGCTGAGTTCGGCGCGACGGCCACGCATCCCAACATAGGGCGCAGCGGCACCGTATATTGCTTCAGGTGCTCGCCGGGCTTCTCCGAGGTTGCCACGCCCCGCTCGCGATCCAGGTGCCAGCGCACGTTCTTGAAGGTGTCTTTCATCTTCACCGCCAGGTCGCTGTCCACTCCCCGATCCACAATTCCATCGTCGCTGATGGCCCAATCGCGGTTCAGGCGCAGGCGCGTCAGGTGAACTACCAGGATGTCGCCGGGCGCCGCGGTTTCGATATAAAATGGCCCGGTCTCCGGGTTCCCGCCCAGTACCCGCGCCACGCCTTTTTCGTCCGTGCCGCCGGCATCTACCGTGGTCGTATGGACGCTGTCGCCGGGGAAAACGCTCAGTACGGGCTTGTTCGTGGCCGAGAATTGGCGATAGAAAGTTGAAGGGACGAAGTCGTGGCGTTGCGCCGGCCCTTCCCGGCGCTGCGGTATAGGCTTGGCCGTGAAAGGGTGGCTCGTCGGATGGTCCTTGTCGTCGCCGTCGATGAAGATGACGGTACCGGACATCGTGCCGCCGTGGATCGTAGCCGTCAGATCCTCCGAGCCGCCGTGGTCGTCTTTCGCCAGGAAGTGCAGCGAATCGCCGGTAAGAGTTCCCTCCAGTTTGTCGCCGTCGAAGTCGCCCGTGATCTTGTCGCCCTGCTGGTTGAGTTCCAAGGAGAAGTTGATGGGCGTGCCGTAGAAGTCGGCGTTCGCGAACCATCGTCCCGTCACGGTAGCTGGCTGGGCCAGGAGAAAGGGCGGGAGCAGCAGAAGGAGGGACAGAGGTTTGTTCATGGCGTCTCACTTAGACGAATCGGATCGCCGAAAGGTAGTCGAGCCCGGCGTTTGCCCTTGTCAGATGCCTGCGTACCAGGCATAACCGCCTTCCGGCGACGCGGAACCCAATCCCTTGCCGAATCTCTTCAGATTGTCGGTGAGCGTGAGGCGGGTTATGTATTTCACGCTCTTATAACCCAATTGCCGCGGTAGTCGCATGCGCAGCGGTCCGCCGTTGCCCACGGGTAGTTCAGCGCCGTTCATCCCGTAGGCGATCAGAGTTTGCGGATGTAAGGCATCGGCCATATCGATGCTGTCCCACCAATCCGGTTCTATAGATCGGTAGACCACGTATCTGGCTTGCGGGTGGACTCCAACGGCGTCCAGCACGTGGGAGAGAGTCACCCCTGTCCACTCGGCAATATACGACCAGCCCTCTTCGCAGGCCAGATGCGTGATCTGGCTGCGAACCGGATAGCTCTTCAGCTCCGCCAGTGAGAACAAAGAGGGCCGGCTGACCATGCCATCGACGCCCAGCCGCCAGTCCGTGAATCCACCGGCCTGAAGGCGCTTGTACGCGGCATTCATAGGCGCCGTGTCGTTGGCGAATGGAGGTTTCGAAATCTGGCTGCGAGAGAATTCCCGGGCTAGCGAGTGCCTGGTCAGCAGCCGCTGCGAAGCATAGGTTAGTGTTTCTCCCGCGCCATAGAGTCCCCCGTGATCGGGCGGGATCAGGCCAAAGCGATCCGCAAGCTCGGCGGCCACCACCAGCCCGGATGCGCCTGCCGTGGCCGCCAGCCCGGTCTTAAGTAATCTGCGTCGCGAGAGCTTGCTCATGCGTGTTCCTCACCCTGTCCGCGCGCGCCGCCCGTGATCATGGCGCGCATGCGGTTTCTGAATCCGGCCAGAAAAATCATCACGATGTGTACCAGCAGGAACAGCACCAGGAAAATGGATACGAAGAAATGGAGGGTACGCGCGGATTGTTGCCCGCCGAATGCGGTAACGGCGAAAGGAAACGCGGATGCGACCGCGGGAGACATCGCCAGGCCCGTCCAGATTACCAGCGGAAACAGCACGAAGATCACCAAGAGGTACGACAGGCGCTGCAGCACGTTGTAGGACCGGTCTTCTCCATCACCCGGCCGCTTGAATCGCACATGATTCGCGATCGAACCGGAAAGACTCCGCCATGATAAATCGCGGCGGGACGGCAGCAGATTCCGACGGAAATGGCGTGTGAACAGGCCGTAGAACGCATAGAATAGCCCGGTCAAAACAGCCGCCCACGCCGCTTGAAAATGGAGATAGCGGCTCCAGCCGTTCTGGTCCGGTAGCACGTACCCGTAGCCGGTCGGCACGGTTGAACGCGAGGCTGGAATCGGTAGCACGAACAGCGCGGGCGTGAGTACATTGCCGGCTTCGCCCCAATAAAAGCGGGGGTGCGAAATGAGAATCTCGACTCCGCTGAGGAGCAGCGCAAAAAAGCATAGCGTGGTGATCCAGTGAGTGACGCGGACCATGGCGCTATGCCGGGGGACGGTGGAAGTCCGGCTCTGGGAGCCGGCGGCAGCAGCCATTCGCGGAGTATATCATACGCATCCGGAGCCCGAGATTCGTCAAAACGGGACCGCAATGTCTTATTATGGGAGACAGGAGGCGCGGCATGTACGGCGACACTCTCCTGCGATCCCAGTTCGGCAAGCCATCCGGTTGGTTTGGCGCGTTGTTCATGGGACCCATCCTGAACCTCTCCAATACGCGGTTGGTGAATGCAGCCGTCGCGTTGCTTGATCCGCGGCCCAAGGACGCCATTCTGGATATCGGATTTGGCGGCGGCCTTTCCCTCGTTTCCCTGGCGGCCCGTGCGCCCCAGGCGAAGATCGTGGGCGTGGACTACTCCCGCGAGATGGTCGAAGCAGCTTCCCGCATGCTACGCGACAAGAAGTTGCAGGCGCGCGTTTTAGTGAAATGGGGCGATGTCGCGAAACTCCCGTTTCGAGCCGGCACTTTTCACAAAGTGCTGACGGTCAATAGCCTGTACTATTGGCCGGATCTGCCTGGCAGCCTGCGCGAAATAGCCCGCGTGATGAAGCGCGGCGGGCGTCTGGCGGCCGGGTTCCGTCCGCATCCAGCCTGGGACCGCTAACACGCGATTGGGAGGGATTCCGGCTGTATGAGCCGGAGCCATTCGCGGAAATCATGCGCGATGCCGGATTCGAAGTGACCCGTGTCGAGCATCGCGACCAGTGGCAGGTCCTCGATACGGTAGTGGTGGTGGGAGAGAAGCCCCGCCGCCCGATTCAGGCGTAAGCTCCTCCCTACCGGCTCAGCCGGTATCCCAAAATCATCTTAACCAGTATGTGATCGGTGCCGTGCGTAACCCCAACCCCCACACCGAAGTTGAACTCCCACTTTGGACTCAAATTCAGGTCGATGGCAGGCACGATTTGCTGCTCCTGTTCCGGCAGCGGATCGAAGCCGGTGATCGGACCCAGCGCGCCGTAATACTCAAGCCCCCCGGCGATCTTCGGAGTGATGTCGTAACTGACCTTGAAGTTGGGCGAGAACTCCAGCCCGCGCCGCGTGTCCGGACCGTGAAAAGCGCGATCCAGCGCCGGATTGAACGCGCTATACCACCGCCCCAGCTTCTTATCGATGATCGGGCGGATTTCCCAAGTCCACGTATCGGCGAAGATGATGGCGCGCTGATAGCCAATTTCCGTCGACAGGCTGATTCCTACCGGTAAATGATAGCGTTCCGGAACGGCCACGCGCGGGCGAATATGCGTTCCCACCCACATCCAGCCGCCGCCGGGTTGGTGGTTAGTGAACTGATACAGGCCTGTTTCGAACCATTCGTTCCACCCATGCGTGATCTCCAGGGTTTCATGCTCCTGGTGCTCGGTGGGCAGCATGCCGTCGATGATGGTCTTGGTGCCCTCGAAAGTGAAGTTGGTGTGCAATTCCACCATGGTGTTGTGGGGCGGCACCAGGTCCGATCCATAGACCTGGATCTCGTAGTTGCCCTGCGCCCACGCGGCCAGGGCCGTCGCGAAGAATGTGGCGGCCAGACGCAATAGACCAATGTAGCGTATCGACTAAACTACAGAGATGGCCACACGCCGATCCTTCCTGCTCTCCGCCGCACTGGCGCCCGCCGCTTTGTCTGCTGCGCCGGCCCGTACGCCGATATCCCAACTGAAGAACCGCCGCTCCGAAGCGCAGCCGATTTCGACCGCCGAACGAAAGGCGCGCATCGCACGCGCCCAGCAGTTGATGCAGGAGAACAAAATCGACGCCATCTGCCTGGCGGGCGGCACCTCCCTGAACTATTTCAGCGGCGCCCATTGGGGCAACAGCGAGCGTCTGTTCATGATGATCGTTCCCGCGCGCGGCAACGCTTTCTTCGTCTGCCCCGGCTTCGAAGAGGATCGCGCGCGGGAGCAGATCGCCGCCGGCCCGGTCACGGACGCGCATGTCTATACCTGGCAGGAAGACGACAATCCCTACGCCCTGGTGGCCGCCGGTCTGAAAGAGGCCGGCCTCGTCACGGGCAGGATCGGTATCGAAGAGACCACTCCGTTCGTCTTTGCGGAAAAGATCGCGAAAGCGGCCCCGGCAGCCACCGTGGCCAGCGCGACGCCGGTCACATCCGGGTGCCGCATGATCAAGAGTCCGGCCGAGATGGCGCTGCTGCGCCTGGCCTCCAGCGTGACGCTCGAAGCCTATACCGCCGCCTGGAAGTCCATGCGCGCCGGCATGACCGCCCATGAGTTTGGCGATTTGATCGGCGACGCCTACCACGCGCTCGGATTCCCCGGTTACGCCAGCGTGCAGGTGGGAGAATACACGGCTCTGCCGCACGGTTCGCGCCAGCCCCAGGTCATCCGCGAAGGTTCCATCGTGCTGATCGACGACGGCTGCACCGTGGAAGGATACCAGTCCGATATCAGCCGCACGTTTGTGCTGGGGAAGGCTACGGACAAGATGAAACAGGTCTTCGACATCGTGCATCGCGCCCAAAGTACGGCCCTGGCCACGGCGCGCCCGGGCGTGCCGTGCGAGGCGGTGGATGCGGCCGCCCGCAAAATCATCCTGGATGCGGACTATGGACCCGCCTACAAATACTTCACGCATCGCGTGGGCCACGGCCTGGGTATGGATGGCCATGAGTGGCCGTATCTGGTTCGCGGCAACACCCTGCCATTGGCGGCGAATATGACGTTTAGCGATGAGCCCGGAATTTATATCCGCGGCGAATTCGGCGTGCGGCTCGAAGACGATATGCACATCACCGAATCCGGCGCCGAGTTGCTGACGCCGCAAAGCCCTTCGCTCGAGCAGCCTTTCGTTTAGAACCATTCTGCGACCTGACATACGCCACGACACGCGCCTGGCGCACTCCGCCTGCTCGCCCCGCGTTGCCCCTTCGCCGATGACCCCGTCCGTGCTACGGCTCAACAAAGCGAATTGCATAAGTTGCTGAAAAACCGGTTAGGCACCTAGCGCACTTACTGATGCTACACTCTCTTGCACGGGTGATGGTGATCCGAGCCGGCCAATAGCCACTCATGCGACCTGTCCGTCAACCGGTTCTCCGGCTCGGCACCGCTTACCGTCAGGGCGCAAAACGAGGTTCGATAACGTGGACCAACCGATCTAAGATCTCCAAAGGCCGCATGACCGGGAAGGGGATGTGCACTCCCTCAAATCCGGGGTGCATATGGGAACGGGGAAGGTGGAGTGGATCGTAGCGCGCCTTGGGCGGATTCAAATCGATCCGAATAAACTTGAGACCGCTTTGTGGCAGCATATGGAGATAGAAACGGTAGGATAGCAAACTCGTTTTCACCCCATCGAAGCGCAATGTGATCCCGAATGACAGTTGAGCACCGGAACGGAACTGGATACAGTTACTGCAAGGCTCGTGGAAGATCGTGGGGCCGGCATCGATCTGGGTGTCGCCGTTTTCAAGCGTTCTGAATGAGATCACGTGAACACCGTTCTTGGTCCGGCCAGTATCGGTTATCCTCTGTAGATAGAGTCGGATTTCCCTGAAACACTCGGGCGGTACCGGCAGGTCAATACTACCAAGATCAGCTTCAGTTCTCGCCTCCAGAGCATTCGCCGCCTCGGCTCGATTCCAAAACTTAACGGACAAGTTCGCTTCTCCCGCGAGACCAGCCATTCTGCGAAGTGGGGCTCAGCGGGCAGTTCCCCACTCGCCGCGCCGTTCAGGACTTGCGTATCGCTCAAGCCAGAGTGGATTCTTAGCTGATTGAGTCGGTCGGCGACTCCCCGGGGACCCATAGATGATATGTTGCGAACAAGCGTGAACAGGTTCGATCCGATATAGCTGCGTATATTTGGCGCGTTATCGAGCAATCGACCCGCTGTTCTCAAGCCGGTCCAGAATAGAAGGAATGCGCCGGTTTCCAACCTGCTTCGGTTCACATCGAGTGAAACAAATTGGCCATCACTCCAATCGTCAAAGCCATACATCAGGACCACGGCTTCCTCCTTGGGGCGGCATGGCGGCGGGCCACGGCTTATGCTCGCTGGCCTATTGATGGCAGGCATGCTCGAAACGCCCGTTTTGCAGAACTGTAGGCGGCGGCCTTATGGCTCAACAAAGTTACAAGACGCGATTTTTGTAGGGTGCCTGGAGCACTCAACCAATGGCGCGGATTATTTGCCGGGGATCCACATGTCCGGAAGCCAGCGCGTCGCCCCAGCCCAACGTGCACTACGCCCCCGCCGGCACCGCCGCATGCCGCACCGTGCGCGCCGTGAAGATCGCCAACTCGCGGAACATCTCCTCCGCGCCCGCCTCGCGCACCGCTGGGGGCAAGGCCAAATGCGCTTCCACGCGGCGCCGCATCTCCGCCAGGTCGATAGGATCGGCCGCGTCCCGCAGTTGCTCGAACAGGAAGTCGTGCGCCCCTTTCCGCTCCATCACCTCCATGCCGTCCAGAATCTGGCGATGGCAGGTGCCTTCCCAGATGGTCAGCACCATCGCCTCGCGAAACCAGCGCTCCACCGGGAATTCGGCCAGCACGCCGAGCGCGCCGTGTACCTCCATAGCCCAGCGCGCAATCTGCGGCGCAACGTCCGAGGTCCAGTATTTCGCCAGGTGCGCCACCAGCCGGGAGAGCTGATAACGGTTCGAATACGGCGGCTTTTCGCGCCACACTTCGTTCAGCCGCACAATGCTCTCCCATCCCAGCGCAAAGCCGTCCTGCAAGGTCTCGATGCGCTCGTCGAACTGTTTCCGCATCAGCGGATGATCGAAGACGGGGCGCCCGAAAGCGATGCGCTGCCCCGCGAAATCCGCGGATTCCGCCAGCGCGCGCTGCGCAATCGCCATGCTGCCGAGTGCGTTGGTGGCCCGCGACAGGTTTAGCACTTCCAGAATCGGGTGCACTCCCAGGTGCGCGCCGGAACCCAGCAGCCAGGCTTGGCTCCCGCGCAATTCCACCTCGCCGGTAGGCACGGAGCGCGTTGCCACTTTGTCCTTCAGCCGCCGGATAGTATAATTCAACTCGCCGTCGTCCCGCCGTTTCGGCAGCAGGAATAGGGCCAGGCCGCGCACGCCTTGCGGCGCGCCGTCCGGCCGCGCGGCCACCACCGCCAGGTCCGCGCCCGCATTGCTGGCGAAATACTTGTCGCCGGTCAGCAGCCAGCGGTCCCCGTCCGGGCGCGCGATCGTCTCCACGTTCGCCCCCAGATCGGAACCGCCCTTGATCTCGGTCATCCACGTCGCGCCTTGCCACACGGAATCATCGCGGCGCAGTAGCGGAGGCAGGAAGCGCGCCTTCAGTTCCTCGCTGCCGTGCTGGTCGAGCGCCACGGCCGTGGCCAGCGAAATCACGTACGGGCAGGTCAAGCCCGGATCGTAGAAGCAGGTGATGTAATCGAGCAGCGCGCTGGCCGAAAGCGACTCGTCCTCAAAGGCGCGCCACACCACGCCGGCCTTGTAGCCCTGGCGCAGACTGCGCCAGTATTCCGGCGCGAACAGGATTTCGTCCACGCGCCGCCCGCCACGATCGAACATCCGCAGCCACGGCGTGCCGGCCCGGTCCGTTGCGTCGGAAATCTGCTTGCCTTCGCTTTCCCACCAGGCTTCGTACTCGCGCAGCGCGCGCTCGTGGGGCAGCGCCCCGAGCATGTGTCGCAGGAAGTTGACAGGGGAACGCAGAATTTCTATTTCCATAATTAGGCCATCCGGATTCAATATGGCGCGATCGCCGGTCTTTGGCAAGGGGGCCGCGCGGCGACAGCGCGGCGCGGAGTTGCTATCCTGCTGTCTTGATCGATCACTTCAAACTCCTGATGCGTATTTATTGGCAGCCGTCGGCGGCGATGAGCGCGATCCTGGATCAGGGCAGCCTCCTTTTTGCCAGCGTGGCCGTGCTGGCCATCTCGTGGCTCTTCAGATCCGGGCTGTTGATCGGTTTTTATATGCCGCTTCTGGTGCTGGCCGTCGCCTATGTGCCGGGCGTGCTGCTGCTCGCCGGGCTTCTGGGCCGCCTGGGGGGCGGTCTGGGCAGTGTCTTCCAGCGCGATTATTCGCCGCTGCTTACCTGCACGGCGATGGCCTGGTCCGCCGCGAATCTCCCCCTCGCGCTGATTGGATGGATGCTTTCACCGCCGGTCGTCTTCATCCTGATGGCGGTGGAGTATCTCTATTTCCTGGTGCTGATGTTCTTCGTGGTGCGCACGGTTTTCGGCGCCGAAAACAGGATCGCCGTGGCCGTAGTCTGCCTGTCCTGGATTCCGGTCGTTGCGGCGTCGTTCCTGTGGGGGCCGCTCACGATGCCGAGGCCCAATATCAGCTCGGTCTCATTTACCAGCAGCGTCGTCAATATTCCGCCGCCATCGAGCGCTTCAAAAAGGCGGTGGCCATCGATCCCGGAGAAACCGATGCGCATTTCCAATTGGGCCGCATCGCGCGTGAGCAGGGGCGCCTTGCCGACGCGTTAGCCAGCTTCCAGACGGTCATGGACCAGGATGACAAACACAGCCAGAACGAGATCCTGCGCGAATTGGGTGCTGTATATCTAGCTGCCCGTCAATACGAACATGCGCGTAGCTTTCTGGCCGAATATCTCGAGCGCCGGCCCTACGATCCGGAGGGCCTCTATTATCTCGGGCAGGCGCTGGAGGGACTCGATCGCGCCGGCGAGGCGCGCCAGGCGTATCTCAGGACAGCCGAGGCGGTCAATACCGCGCCGCGCTTCCGCCGACGCGTCGTAGCCAAGTGGAGCAGGCTCGCGCAACGCCAGATCCGCAAGCTGCCGCCAATTCAATAGGTGGCGTACGCTTTAAGCGTGCCGGCGGGACTTTCAAGTCCCGCGGCTGCCTTCACTCCTTGAACTCCTCCTCCCGAAACTCCCGCGCGCCCGGCTGCGAACCACTGTTACGCAACTGCACCCGCCGGATCTTGCCCGAAATCGTCTTCGGCAGATCCGAGAACTCCAGCCGCCGGATGCGCTTATACGGCGCTACATTTTCGCGCACGAATCGAAAGATGTCGCACGCCAGGTCCGCGCTCGCGGTGTAGCCTTCAGCCAATAATACGAAAGCCTTCGGCACCGCGTGGCGTACCGGGTCCGGACTCGCCACCACCGCCGCCTCCGCCACCGCCCTGTGCCGCACTAAGACGTTCTCCAGTTCGAACGGGCTGATGCGATAATCCGACGACTTAAACACGTCGTCCACCCGTCCGATAAAAGTGATGTAGCCTTCGCCGTCGCGCGAACCCAGATCTCCGGTGTGATAGTAAGCTCCGGCCGGCTGTAAATCCGCTCCACCGTATCCCAGCATCAGCCCCGCGGGCGGCGGCGAAAGATCCAGGCAGATCTCCCCTTCCGCCGCCGGCCGCCCCGCGGGGTCCAACAGTTCGATCCGGTAACCCGGCAGCGCGCGCCCCATCGATCCGGGCTTCACCGCCTGTCCCGGCGAGTTGCCGGCCACCGCGGTCGTCTCGGTCTGGCCGTAGCCGTCGCGAATCGTTAAGCCCCAGGCCGCCCGCACGCGCTCGATCACCTCGGGATTCAAAGGCTCTCCCGCCGATACGGCCTCCCGCAGGCTCACCGGATAATCCGCAAGTTCCTCCTGCACCAGCATTCGCCAGACCGTAGGCGGCGCGCACAGCGTAGTAATGGGCCTGCGCGCCAGCATGCCGAGCACGGCCTTCGCATTGAACCGTGCATAGTTGTAAGCGAAGACCGTGGCGCCGGCGTTCCATGGCGCGAACCAGCAGCTCCAGGCGTGCTTCGCCCACCCCGGCGAACTGATGTTCCAATGCACGTCGCCAGGTTCGAGCCCGATCCAATACATCGTGGATAAATGGCCTACCGGATAGCTTGCGTGCGAATGCAGCACCATCTTCGGCTTGGCCGTGGTGCCCGAGGTGAAGTACAGTAGCAACGGATCGCTGGCGCGCGTCACGCCTTCCGCGATGAACGTCGCGCTGTGCCGCTGTGCGTCTTCAAGTGAATGCCATCCCGCGGCCGCCCCGCCGGAGCAGATGCGCGTATATTCGCCGCGGAGACCCGCGAACTTGGCCGTGTGCGCCGCGCCCACGATCGCGTGCCGCACCGCGCCGCGCTGCAAACGGTCTGCAATGTCTTCGGCCGCCAGCAGCGTAGCGGCCGGGATCACCACCGCTCCCAGTTTCGCGGCCGCCATCAGCGCTTCCCAGATCGCCACCTCGTTGCCGAGCATCAGCAGGATGTGGTCCCCGCGCCGCACGCCCAGTTCTCGCAGGAAGTTGGCCACGCGATTCGATCGCTGCGCCATTGCGGCGAAGCTGATCCGGAATTCGGCGCCGGATTCATCCACTACCCAGAGCGCGGGCCTGCCGTTGCCCACGGCCATCGCGTCGAAATAATCGAGCGCCCAGTTGAATGCGTCAAGCTGCGGCCATGCGAAGTTCCGATAGGCGAAACCGTGGTCCGTGCGATGGCTCAGCAGCAAATCGCGCGCGCGCAGGAATTCCGTCATGTTGTTCACTTCAGTTGCGCGTCGAAGAAGCGCACGGCCGCCTGGTAAGCGTCCCGCCAGTGCCCGTACAACAAAAAATCGTGGATCTCATCCGGAAAAATCAACTGCTCCACGTGTACCCGTCCCCGTAGCGCTTCCACCAGCTCCACGGTCTGCCGGAAATTCACGTTGCGGTCGTCGTCCCCGTGAACCAGCAGCACGGGCGAGCGCCAGTCTTTCACCGCGGCCATGGGCGACGAGTTGAATGCCAGCCGCCCCTCCTCGTCGTCTTTCCCGATGCCCAGTTCTTCGGTCCAGTCGTGTACGCCGTGCATATCCACGCCTGCCGCGAAAAGATCCGACGCGCGCGCCAGTCCCAGCGCCGTCAGGTATCCTCCATACGATCCGCCCCACAGCCCGATACGCTTGGGGTCCACGTCGGGACGATTCTTCAGGAACAGCCCACCGCCCAACACGTCGTTGAACTCGCTGCCGCCGCCCGCTCCGTAATTCAGCGCTTCACGAAACTGCATGCCATAGCCGATGCCGCTGCGATAGTTCACCGACAGCACGATGTATCCGCGGCTCGCCAGATACTGATTCAACGCGTAGGCATTGTTGTAGTAATACATGTAATGCCAGCCGAGCAGCATCTGCCGCTGCGAACCGCCGTGGAAAAAAAGAACTGCCGGATGCCGCTGTCCCGCCCCCGTCTTGGGCAAAAACAACTGGCCATGCAGGGTGAGGCCGTCGGCCGCCGAAAAGATAACCTGCTGTGGCGCCACCAGCGCATCGCTCGGGAAGTCCGCCGGCATGGCGTCCGGCGCCAGATCGCGCACGTCGCCCGATGCCATCCGTACCGCGGGACGCGCCTGCCGCGCGGTATCCGCATGGATGAAGACGATCGCGCCGTCGCCCGATACCGCGGGCGACCATTCCAATCCCGTGCCGCTCGTGACTGCCGCGGGCGCACCCCCGGCCGGCGCCACGCGCCAGAGGTGCCGCCGGTCGATATCGTCCTGGTTCGAGGAATACACCATCTCGTGGCCGTCCGGAGTCATCGCCACGTGTTCCACTTCGAAGGCTCCCGGAGTCAGCAGGGCCGCATCGCCTCCTGCCGCCGGGACCGAATACAGATGCAGCCAGCCGTCGCGCTCCCACGGAAACACAATCCGGCCCGCGGCCCAATACAACTGCTGTTCGGACCCCAATTGGCGGAACACGCTGCCGTCGCCTTCGCCTGCCTTCCAGATCTCCTTGCCGGCCGCTGTCCCGGCATCGGCTACCCGGATGGACCACGGCGGCCCGCTCCGCGCGGACATGAAGAACCTGTGTTCGTCCGTGCTTGGAATTCGCACGAAAGCTAACTGCCGGCTGTCGGGCGACCATACCGGCGCTTCGTCCCGGTCCACGCTGGGGTCCAGATATTTGACCGTCTTGGCGGCGGCGTCGTACACGCCGATGAAGCCGTGGTTTCCGCGGCTGCTCACGTAGGCCAGGCGCGCTCCATCCGGCGACCAATGCAATCCGCTATTCTGCCCGCGGGCATGGATCAGTTGCTCCGCCTTCTGCTTTCCCTCATCCGCGGCCGCCAGCGGCGCCGACCAGATTTGGCCTTTGCGCACGAAAGCTACAACCCCGCCCTTCGGCGACACTTCCGGCTGGTTGCCCTCCCCGATCAGCCGGGGCGTCTTCTGCGCCGCTGTGCCTTCAACAGCGATCACCCAGACCTGTTGCTCGGCCCCGCGCGGATCGCTCGTCGGATTCGGATACTCCCCCGCGCCATTGGCGCTCTCGCCGCGCACATAGACGATCTGCCGCCCGTCGGGCGTCCATTGCAGTTCGGATACCTCCTGCCCGTCGTCCGCCGTGTAGGAAGTGACGCTATGGCCGCGATAGGCGGGCGGCTCGGCGATCCAGATGTTGCGTACCCCGCGCGCATTGTAGACCCATGCAACCTTGCCGCCCGAGGCTGAGACCACCGGGGCCGAGGGGAAAGGCGCGCCCATCGCCTGCTCGAGCGTGAACGAAGTCTGTGCCCAGCCGCATGCGGCCGAAGCCAGCACCGCGGCGAGCAGATTGGGAAAACGCATCCCTATAGCTTACAAGGGATGATGCATTGACATTGGCCGTCGCTGGGCCTATACTTTTCTACGCATTTAAGTGCTGTTTATCTGTAATTGAAAGGAGTTGTGATGCGGCCTTTAGTTCTGGTTCTTCTTGCCTCGATTCCCCTTTCCGGCAGTGTTCTGGAAACATCCGCCACGTGCAACGGCGTTACCAACCAGGGGAGCTACTACGCTTCCTGCGGCAGCAATTCGGGGGACGCCACGGGCGCCAACGCCACAGTGACCGGTTATGTGGGCGCCAGCGCCTGGACCGGAATCTACGGCGACAGCAGTTCCGCCTCCGCCGTGTCCATCCAGGATTACATCTTGATAGTGTCCGGGTCTCCCGGCAGCGGATTTGCCGCTCCCATATTCCAGGTCAGCGG
>JBEKIM010000121.1:0-16146 GCA_050011755.1 Bryobacteraceae bacterium
CCCGCAGCCGCCTTTTCAGGCGGCTAAGCCGGCTGGAAAGCCGCCCCCAGCGGGGACCCCGGGCCAAGATTGGCCGCCCCACTCTTGGTCTTCGTCATCTTTGCGGCTCCGAAAACAACCGCGATTGAGCGCCAATGGGGTCTCAGATGAGCGTGCCGGCGGGACTTTTAAGTCACGCTCGCGGCGAACTTTTGGTTCGCCGTCCTGTCGGCTGAAGCCGGCAGCAGGTCGCTAAAGCGTGCGCCACGGGTTCCCACGCGCTTTCGCCCACCGCAGATATCGCCATAAGTCCGCCCTGTGCTGCCAGGAAAAGCGCCAGAAATCGCGGAAGCCGATTTGTTCCGCGTGGAAGCCCCAATAGGTTTCCATGCGCCATCGCAGATAAGGACTACGCCAGGGGGTGAAACGGTAACCGCGGGTGAGCCGCCAGAGAACTCGCAGCATTTGCTTGAAGATGGCTTGAAAGATCTAGTTGCTGCCGGAGCTTCGCGCCGAAGCGTTGGCGCCGAGACCGTCGGGTGTCGCGTAGTAGCCGGAACGCGTGCGCACGGTTGGCCGATTGGGCCCGTTAGCCGTCACCTTGATTTGCCGGAAGGATCCATCGAGGGCGATATTCACGGGCGTGTAGGCCAAGGTGTATTGATTCCGGATGTCGTGCGCCACCTGGTGCGCGACGCGGTCCACGTCCGCGGCTTCTTTGGGGAAATAGGATTCACCGCCAGTCACCGCCGACAGTTCCTCCAGAGCCCGGCGGCAGCGCTTGGCCTCGCGGCGTTCTTCCTCGCTGAGCAGCCCTACCGTGTAGACCAGCACGCCGCTATCTTGCGCGGATTTGACCAGGTTTTCCAGGCTGATCAGGCTGCTGTTGTCGTTGCCGTCGGTCACCACCACCAGCACTTTCTTGTCCTTCTTGGCCTTCTCCTTCAGGTGATCGATGGACATGCGGATGGCATCGCGCATGGCCGTGCCGCCGCGCGAATCGATGCGCGCGAGGCCTTCCTGCAGGTCTTTCGGGTCATTCGTGAAGTCCTTATCCAGGAAGGCTTCGTCGTTGAAATTGACGATGAAAACTTCGTCCTGCGGGTTGGAATCCTTCACCAGGGCCAGGGCTGCCGACTCCACCTTGGCGCGTTTATCGCGCATGCTCCCGCTGTTGTCGATGACCAAGCCCATGGACACCGGAATATCCTCGCGCTTGAAGACCTTAATCTGCTGCGGCACGCCGTTTTCAAAAATCTGGAAGGCGGTTTCGGGCAGAGTCGTTACGAGGTGACCGGTCTTGTCCACCACCGTGGCGTGCAACACCACCAGCCGCGTATCCACACGGATAGTGACCGGCGTTTGTTGCCCGGGGGTGTCGGCCGCCCACAGGCCAAACACTGCGACGGCGCCCAGCGCCGATGACACGATTCTGTTATTGAGTAGGAGCATAGTAGCCCAATCTCCAGAAGGCCCGAAGCGGAGGCAGGCCGCGCGGTTGCACCAGTTTCACCTGGACCCGCCGGTATTTGCCATTACGTTCCCGGTTCTTCGGAGAGTAGCCGATAATGTACTGATTGCGCAATTCGATGCCGATTTTTTCGGCGATATTGGGGAGTTCGTTGAGACTTTCCACGGGAAAGTGACGTCCGCCGGTCTGTTCCGCGATTTCGGTGAGCAGGCTGGGGCCTTCCAGTTCCTCCGCGGTCCGGCTGCGCGTGGCCGCCGGCTCGAAAATACCCATGGCATAGATTTGAACATCCGCTTCCCGCACCAGGTTCTTCACTTCCGTCTCGGTGTAGCGGCTGTTGTTGTCTCCGCCGTCGGAGATGATCAGCAGGGCCTTACGGGCATTCTTGGCCTTCTTCATTTCATGCAGGCCGAGGTACACGGCGTCCAGCAGGGCGGTCTTGCCCCGGGACTGGGTGAACGTGAGGCGGTTTTGAATTTCTTCCAGGCTGGTGGTAAACTTGATCGCCAGTTCCGCGCGATCGTTGAACTCCACCAGGAAGAATTCATCTTCGGGGTTGGCCGTTTTGAAGAACTGCGCGACCGCCTGACGCGATTTTTCCAGCTTATTTCCCATGCTCCCGCTGCAGTCGAAGACTATGCCGACAGACAAAGGGGCGTCCTCGCTCGAGAATTGTGCGATCTGCTGTTCGCTCTTATCCTCAAAGATGCGGAAGTTCTCTTTCTCCAACCCAGTGACAAACCGGTTGAGCGGATCGGTGACCGTCACCGGGATAAGCACCAGTGTGGAATCCACACGAATGTCGGCCTTGGGCAGAATCTCGGTTGGGGCCGCAGGCTTCGGGCGGGGAACGATGGTGACCTGCGGGTCCGAAGCCGTCGTTTTTCCATCCGCGCTTCCATCCGTGTTTCCGTGAGCGTTCCCGTTAGCCAGGGCCAAGGAAATCTGAAGTAAGGGAACGACGCTTGCCACTGCCAGCACGCGGCTAAATCGCAGGCCTGTCACAGCTTCCCAGCCTTTCTTTCTTCCATGAGTGTAACACAGCGGTTTTATGGTAGAATCGCCTGTGCGCCGTAAAATTTTGGGCGTGATCCCTGCGCGTTATACCTCTTCCCGTTACCCAGGCAAACCTCTCGCTCGAATCGGCTCCAAAACGATGCTGGAGCATGTGTTCGAACGAACCTCCCAAGCCCGTTACCTGACCTGTGTGATCATTGCCACCGACGATGAACGCATTGCTACCGCCGCGCGCAGCTTCGGAGCGCCGGTACGTATGACGCGCCCGGACCATCTCTCGGGTACGGACCGGGTGGCCGAAGTCGCGTCCGCCGATACCGCCGAACTGATTGTTAACATACAAGGCGACGAACCGCTGATCGATCCCGCCGCCATCGATGCCGCCGTATTGCCGCTGCTGCACGAAGATGAAATTCAGATGGCTACGCTCAAGAAGCGCATCGCAGATCCGCGCGAGATCGGAGATCCCAACGTAGTGAAGGTGGTCACGGACCGGGCGGGCAACGCGATTTATTTTTCGCGGTCCGCTATTCCTTATGTGCGCGCCTCAGGTAGCCTGGGCGCCGGTCCGACCGCGTACTACAAACACATCGGCCTGTACGTTTACCGCCGGGACTTTCTGCTGGGATATTCCGATCTACCCGTGGGTCCCCTCGAAGAGGCCGAGCGCCTGGAGCAGTTGCGCGCACTGGAGAATGGCTACCCGATCCGGGTAGTCGAGACCGAATACGAATCGATGGGCGTGGATACGCCCGAGGATCTTGAACGTGTATCGAAGCTGTTCGAAGCTTCGGTGCAACTTGCGAAACCTTATGGCTAAATATGTATTTGTGACAGGCGGCGTGGTCTCGTCGTTGGGTAAGGGCATTGCGGCCGCATCCATCGGATGCCTTCTGGAGAGCCGCGGACTACGGGTCACGTTGCAAAAATTCGACCCTTATCTGAACGTGGACCCAGGCACGATGAGCCCTTTCCAGCACGGGGAAGTGTTCGTGACCGACGACGGCGCCGAAACCGATCTGGACCTGGGCCATTACGAGCGCTTCACGCACGCGAAGCTCACCCAGGCGAATAACCTCACCTCGGGCCGGATTTACGAACAGATTATCGCGCGCGAGCGGCGCGGCGATTATCTGGGGAAGACCGTCCAGGTGATCCCGCACGTGACCAACGAGATCAAAGCCGCCATGCGCAAAGTGGCGGCGGACGTGGACGTAGTGATCGTGGAGATCGGCGGGACCGTGGGCGATATCGAGTCGCTGCCGTTTCTGGAGGCGATCCGCCAGATGCGCCACGAACAAGGGCGCGACAATTGCGTCTTCGTACACGTTACGCTGGTGCCCTGGATCGCCGCCGCGCAGGAACTGAAGACCAAGCCAACCCAGCACAGCGTGAAGGAACTGCGCGCCATCGGTATCCAACCCGATATCCTGTTGTGCCGCTGCGAACGATCCATCGCCGCGGAGATGAAGGACAAGATCGCTCTGTTTTGCGACGTGGATGCGCGCGCCGTGGTGACCGCGCGGGATGTGCCTTCGGTCTACGAAGTCCCCCTGGTGTTCGCCGAAGAGGGCGTGGATGCGATGGTGGTGCGGTTGCTGAAGCTGGATGCCGGAGACCGCAACCTGAGCCTCTGGAGCACCATGCTGAACCGCATGCATAATCCCATGGATGAGGTATCCATCGGCCTGGTGGGCAAGTACGTGGAGTATGAGGATTCTTACAAGAGCCTGAAAGAGGCCCTGCTGCATGGAGGCCTGGCCCATCAACTGAAGGTGGGCATCAACTGGATCGAGGCGGAAGGCGTGAACGGCGCGGATTGGGAAAGGCAGTTGGAAGGCTACGACGGCATTCTGGTACCGGGCGGATTCGGCAAACGCGGCATCGATGGCATGCTCAACGCCATTCGCTACGCCCGTGAAAATCAAGTTCCATACTTCGGGATCTGCCTGGGGATGCAGACGATGGTGATCGAGTTCGCGCGCAATATCTGCGGGCTGGAGCACGCAGATTCCACCGAATTCAATCCGGGCACGCCGCATCGCGTCATTTTCAAGCTGCGCGAACTGAAAGGCATCGACGACTTAGGAGGCACCATGCGGCTGGGAGCCTGGCCCTGTCACCTGACGGACGGAAGCATGGCGCACAAAGCTTACGGCCGGCGGGAGATCAGCGAGCGGCACCGCCATCGCTACGAATTCAATCGGGAGTATGAGGAGCGGCTGACTGCCTGCGGATTGCGCATCACCGGTGAGACGCCCGATCAGACTTACGTGGAAATCTGCGAAGTCCCCGCGCATCCATGGATGTTAGGATGCCAGTTCCACCCTGAGTTCAAGTCGAAGCCGTTGGAGCCGCATCCACTTTTCAAGGCGTTCATCGGCGCGGCATATAGCTATCGGCGGCAGAGGCTGGCGCCGCTCGCGCGGCAAGTGGAGACGGAGTACTTTGGGGGGGCAGCCAGGACTTCAACCTCAGCCGGCTAGTCGAGGGAATGGCTATAATTAGGGGCAAAGGACGCGGTTTGGATTTGAAAACGCTGGATACAAAACAAAATATTTTGGATAAAGCCGGATTCGGCTATAACTTCGACCGAAGGGTCTACTTCAATCGGAAGAGCAAGAAGATCTTCAGCGTGGAGTTTGTGGACGATGAACCTGAGGAAGTTCTTGAGCGTAAGATCGGCGAAGACACGGACGGCAAGGAATGGAAGTTTTACTTCAATTCCGGCGAGCCGCCCGAACAGGTCAGGCGCGAGATCGAGGCTTCGCTTGGCTGAAACCGAGCGAACGGTCGAGGATCGGTTGCGGGAAGAGTATTTCACGCTTCTGCCGGAAATTCGCCGTGTTGCCGAACGGCTCGGAGCTGAGATCCGATATCACATCCTGCCGATCTCAGGAAGGCTCCACAGGCACGAAACACTGGATGTCAAATGCCGGATTAAGTCTTGCGAGAGCGCGGTTGACAAGCTTCGAAGGCGTCAACAAGGAAGCACTTTCCAGAGGAACCGGCCGGAACTCTACTCGCTGAGCGGTTTGAACGATCTTGCAGGTGTCCGCGTCCTGGCGTTTCCGCGGGGCCGGTTGGCGGAAGTCGACAACCTGTTGCGCGAGGCATTCCGCACCTGGACTCCAGACCCTGTCGACGTCGACGGTGAAATACAGGCCTTGAAATACTTCGGCTACTGTCCCAAGGCCAGCGATAGGGTCAAGGGTGAATATCAGGTCGTCTCTGTGTTGACCGGTCTCTTTTGGGAAGTGGAGCATGCCGCGATTTATAAACCGGATGCCCGGCTCAGAGGAATTGCCGACCACCGCGGAATGCGGGAACGCACGAAAGACGTGACCAGGGCGCTTAGGGCATTTGAGGATCAGTTCGAAGCGCTGGCCCGCCAGAGTTGAGGTGCACGCTTTCCTTACCGGCTAGGGGCGCTTGGGCGAGAGTTGTGACGTTCGCGCACCTCGCCGCGGAGCAGCAGACGGCGGCCACGCTTTGGCGAAATTCAAATTCTGGGGCAGGTCGTCGCGTGCCGCTGCCTTGAGGTGGAAGCGCTCATTTCTTCTGCTTGTATCCGCTTGGCTGGGAAGTATCCACCAGCAATTGTCCTTCATCGCTGTCAAGCCGTTCCAGATCCAGGGTCCAAGGTCCGTTACCACTGTGCAGGACGATATGCGCCCGGAAGTAATAGGTTTGACCCGTTTCGGCAGTCAAGCTGACCAGGGATGGCTGGATGTGGGGCACCAGCGGCGGAAACGATTGCCAATCCGAGCATAGATGATGCGCGCCCGGATCGACGGTGAAGAATAAATAGGATGTGCCATAGTTGGCGCCCACCCAGGCACCGTCAAAGCCGACTCTGACAGTAGGTGTGACCAGCTCATTCACGGGGCCATCGAACTGTTCCACGACATAGACCAGGGCTTTCCCGGCGTCGGGTTGTGCAAGGGGTTGCGCTACGTTCGAAGTCACATTGAATTTGACGCTGTCGGAACCGCAAGCGGCTTTAACCGCCGCAGCCTCCCAAAATCGATCCGCCGCCAGGGCCGGCATCGAAAGGAGGATAGGAGCAAGTAACGTTCTCATATAGCCCACATAGATTAAGACGCGTTCATGTGAGGCTGAGTTACTTGAACTATTTAGTGGCTTAACTCATTCATCATCCCGGGGAGACTCCACTGCGCCTGCATGCTATTCGGACCCCATCCGAACTCCGCCGCCATCACTTGGCCGACTTCGGCCTGACTCTTTCCTTCATGAATCAGCCCCGCCGCGCGATTGCGCAGCTTCTCAACGTTGTTTCGATACTCCTGCAGACCGGCCTTAGTAGTAACGGCACCATGCCCCGGAATCACCGTATCGAAATCAAGCTGCAGCGCGCCATCGAGTGTCTCCGTCCACGCCTTCAGGCTGCCGCCGCCGGCGTAGTCGATCAGGGGAGTCTTGCCGGCCATCAGATCGCCGGTGTGCAGGGTCTTCAGCGCGGGAAAGTACACGACCGCGTCGCCATTGGTGTGGCCGCGGCCGAAGTACCGCGCGCGCACTTCCTTCCCACCTAGAAACACCGAGCACTCCTGGGTGAACACCACGCGAGCCGGAGTCATGTTCGCCGGCGCATTCGGCTGCTTATGCTCCACGATGTTGGCGCGGGCATTGGCGGTGGAGATGATCTCCGCCGTGGAAATGAACTTCACGTTACCGCCGCTGTGATCGGAGTGATGGTGAGTGGTGACCACGTACTTGACGGGCTGGCCGGTGACGCTCTTCACCTTGGCCATGATGTTCTCGTGGTCCTGTTCGAACTTGTCATCGACCAGGATTACGCCCTCGCTGGTGACATACACGGCCACGTTGCCGCCATCGCCTTCAATTTCGTAGAGGTCGTCTTTGACTTTGTTGAGGGTCAGCGCCGGGGGCTGGCTTCCCTGGTTTTGGGTGTAGGCGATCCAGCAGCCCGTGAGGAGCAGTGCGCCCGCGAAAACCCGCGCGATCCATGTTCGGCTCATGCCGGACACTATATCAGATGGCGGCCGGGAACCGGCTACTTTTTCTCGTCTTTCTTATCGTCCTTTTTCTCGTCCGGCCGGTGCGGCGGCTTACGCGGTACAGGCTTCGCGCTGGCCAACTCGATATACGCGCGGACGATGCGCTCCTTCTGTTCGGGATCGAGAACCAGGGAACGAAGCGGGCCGCTGCCGGAGAGCTTGAAGTAGCCGTCATTCGGACGAACGGCGTAAAGCACGGCGGCCATTGCACCCGACGGCGCGTCGTACGGCATCGGCCGGTACGCGCGGTAAGCATCCACCACCGGGTGATCCGTGGACGAGGCAAAATCGCGCGCGACGCTCTCACCCGGAAAAGGCAGCGCCTCGCCGATTTCACGCCCCACGGTAACAATCGGCGTGGGCCACCCGGCGAAAACTTTGCGCGCCGCGGCGGCGTCCGCTTCGACGCCCGTTTCGGCGACGGCAAGGAGCCGCACTTTGCGCGCGATCCAGTCTTTCACGCCGTACATATCCAGCAATTTCGCCAGATCCGTGGCGGGCCCGCTCAGCACCACGGCTGCATTTTGATCGTACTGCGCCGTCAAGGCATTGCGGATCAGCGTCCCGGGGTCGGCCGTGTCGTCGATGCTTTTGATCGAACTGGCGTAGGCCGGATTGGCGGTAGCCGGCTTAAACATGGCTGGCTCGGCAGCCGGTTTCCCTTCGGCAAGCCCGATGGGTGTGAAGCGCATAAACATGGCTGCCGTGCCGGTGGTCGCGCTGGCGTAGAAGTGCGCCAGGGTATCGCAGAAACGGGCGGCCTGAAGATCGCCGCTGCTGACACAGACTGCCGCGATGCGCGCCTGGTCCTTGCCCTCGAAGCCGTGCAGCATCGCCAGCGCCAGGACATCGTCGATCCGGCCCATGGCGGAATCGAACAGGACGCCTACAGGCGGTTTGGCTGCGTTCGGAAACTGCATGTTCAGGTCAGATCCAGCGCGTCCAGGCGTCCCGTGGAATCGCCGAAGTGTTCAACGTGCACGCCCATGCGGTCCATCATCGCCAGATAGAGATTGCACATCGGCGTTTCCTTCCGGTACACAATGCGCCGGCCGGATTTGAAGTGGCTGCCGCCGCGCCCGGCAATCAAAGTCGGCAGATCTTCGTGCAGATGGCGGTTGCCGTCGGAAAGGCCCGCGCCGTAGACGATCATGCAATTGTCGAGCAGCGAGCCGTCCCCTTCGCGGATGGAACGTATCTTGGCGATCCAGGCGGCGAACTGCCGGACGTGATAGCTATTGATCTGGGTCACCTTCTCGATCAGGTCCGGCTGGTTGCGGTGATGCGTCAGCGGATGATGCCCGTCCGGGATGTCGATCTCGCGGTACGGACGCGACGTGCCTTCGTGCGTGACCAGGAACGTAATCACGCGCGTCAGATCCGACTGGAAGGCCACCGTCATCATGTCGGTCATCAGCTTGAAATGCTCGGCGAAATCGGCGGGGACGCCATACGGCTTCTCCATGTGCGGATCGATTTGCGCGTTGTCCTTCTCGGTCTTTTCGATCTGCCGCTCGATCTCGCGGATCGACGAAAGGTATTCGTCGAGTTTGCGCCGGTCCGTCGGGCCCAGGTCCGTCTCGAGTTTGTGCGTGTCGTCGCTCACGAAATCGAGGATACTGCGGCGATACAGATTCTCGCGCGCGCGGGCCGCGGGCGTCATCGCCACCCCATTGCCGAACAGACGTTCAAAAAGCGCACGCGGGTCGAGCACCGGAGGCAGCGGCTGCGTTTCGCTCTTCCAGGCCAGATTATTTGTGTACGCGCAAGAATAACCCGAGTCGCAATCGCCGGCCTGGCGGGCATCTTCCATGCCCAACTCGAGCGACGGGAAGCGCGTGGCCTTGCCCACCTGGTTCGCCACGATCTGGTCGAAGGAGACGCCGGCTTTGATGTCGATGACTGTCTTGCGCGGCTGGACTCCGGTCAGGTAGGAGGCGCAGCAGCGGCCATGGTCGCCTGCCCCATCGAGCAAGGCGCGGCCAGTGTTGTGCGTCAGGTTGCCGAACAGCGTAATGTCCTGGCGGTACGGCTCGAGCGGCTTCAGGATGCGCGGTAATTCGCCCAGCGTGCCTTCGTATTCCGGGTTCCAGCCCTGCATGACGATGCCGTTGGGCACATACACGAACGCCATGCGTACGGGCGGTTTCACGCTCTTCGCGGCGCCCAGCGCCGGGGCCATCGCGTCCAGGAACGGCAGCGCGACGGCGGTGCCCAATCCGCGCAGAAAAGTCCTCCTGGGCAGAGCTTTCTTTGTAATCATCGTCTGGCCACCTCTCCCGAAGAAGCCGGCTGAAAGCCGGCCGCGGGCAGGATTGCCCGCCCCACAAGTTTGCTTTCACCACGATCGGCCCGGCCCATCTGGAACGGAGCGCTATGTACAATGTCGAAAATCAGCGACTGAAAACGATAGCCGGATGCCGTCATATCGCGGTCTATCCCATCCACGGTACGGCGATCGTACGGCTGCAGCCCGCGGCCCAGCGCATAGGTCAGCATCTTTTCCGTGAGACAGCGCGAGAACTGCGGAAGCCCCGCCATCAGCACCGCGCGCATCTCGTCCGGCGTCTTGAACGATTTTCCGTTCGGCAATGTCCCGCTGGAGTCCACTGGAAACTTGCCGTCCATCGTGCGCCATTTGCCGATGGCGTTGTAATTCTCCAGGCCGAATCCCAGCGGATCCATCTTGTTATGGCAGGTGGAGCACATCGGATCGGCGCGGTGCTTTTCCATCTGCTGCCGCAGCGACATGAGTGTGCCCACCGCGCTTTCATCGAGCGCAGGCACGTCCGGCGGCGGAGGCGGGATCTCGGAACCCAGGATGTTGTTCAGCACATACTTTCCGCGCAACACTACCGACGTGCGCGAGGGGTAGCTCGAAACCGTCAGGACGCTGGCCTGGCTCAGCAGTCCGCCGCGCTGGCCGGTAGCCAGTTCCACGCGGCGAAAATCCGGGCCGGTCACGCCGGGTATGCCATAGAACTTCGCCAGCCGCGCATTCAGGAACGTATACTTCGCATCGATGAAATCGGATAGCGGACGATTTTCGCGCAGCACATATTCGAAGAACATGCGGGTCTCGGTCTTCATCGCGTCGCGCAGTTCCGGCCCCCATTCGGGAAACCTGTCCGGGTCCGGTTTCACTACGTCCAGATTGCGGATCTCCAGCCATTGGCCGGCGAAATTGGCGGCGAAAGCCGACGCGCGGCGATCCGCCATCATGCGTTTCACCTGTGCGTCGAGGACGTCGGGATCGTGCAACTTGCCCGCCTCGGCCAAGCCTTGCAGTTCGTCGTCCGGCATGGAACTCCACAGGAAGTAGCTGAGCCGGGATGCCAGTTCGATATCCGAAATGCGGTGCACGTCGTGCGGATCGGCGGGGTTCGGATCGTGCTCGATGCGGAAGAGAAACTGGGGCGTCACCAGCATGGCCTGGATGGCCAGTTGGATCCCCTGTTCGGTGGTCTCGCCTTGCGACCGGGCCAGCGCCACGAACTTCGTGAGGGACGCCACTTCGGCGCGCGTAACCGGCCGCCGGTACGCGCGATGGGCCAGGGCGGTGATAATCTTGTCCACGCATGCCTGCCCCGATTTCGGATCGCAAATCAGAATCTTCTTGCGGCTGGCGCGCTCCACGTTCGTAGGAAACGGGCCAACGAAGACCATCGAATCCAGATACTTATTCTTTTTCCTGTTGTAGGCTTCTTTATCGGACAACGTTTTCACGAATTCGTCGTCGATGAAACCGGCGCGGAAGACGTGATCGCCGGAAGGCAAATACAAGCGCAACTCGGCCTCCGAATAGGGGTCGAAGTAAACCAGCTTCGAAGGCTTGGTCTCCACGGGTACGGTTTTCATCAACGTACCGTCCATCCAAAAGCCGAGCGTGACGGGCTTGGCGTCGGCCGTGCGCTCGCCGGGCATCCCGAACAGGATGAGGTAATCGCCGTCCCATTCGACACGGTGGGAGGCTTCAATGGTGCCGGGATCCACGCGCCGGATGGTCTTGTCTTTGGCCTGATATTGAAATTCGAGCGGCTTCTTGGGCAGCGGATCCGCGCCCATGGCGCGCGAAGCGATGGTCTCGGCCGCATCCATATAGCGTTCCATCAGCACTGGAGAAATCGTCAGAACGTCGGCTATATTGTCGAAGCCATAACCGGAGTCGTCCGTCGGGAAATCCTTTTCGGCACGGAAATCGACGGCCAACAGATCGCGAATGGTGTTCGAATACTCGCTACGGTTGAGTCGGCGCGCCGTGACGTGTCCCGGATCCGGTTTGACATTGCGGTCGGCCTTCTCGAATTCGGCTTCCACGTAGTGGACCAGCGCCTGCATCTGCGGCTCGGGCGGACGGGGAATGCCTTTTGGCGGCATCTCTCCGGCGCGCAGCTTGTCGAGAATCGTTTCCCAACCGTCGCGATACTTCGCGATCGAATCCGGCGACATCAAGAGCTTCACGTTCAGGCCGCCGGACGAGAGCTTATCGTTGTGGCACAGTGCGCAGGTATTGGATAGCACCGGCTTCACGGCCGAGTCGAAATCCGGCGGCGGGACGTCCGCGGCATACAAGCAGCCGGCCACCCAGACAGCCATCGCAATGGTTCGGAAATGCAGGTGTGAAACCTCCGCCTTCGAGCGCCTTATTGTTCTATAATACATCTCAAAATGAAGCGGGTATTTAGTTCTTCATTCTCGCGGCGCCGCTTCTTGGGGGGAACGGCGGCCACATTAGGACTGACGAGGGCCTTCGCTCAAAAAGAACAGGCGTCCGCGAGCCTCACGGCGTTACTCGATGGCAGCGGAATGGTGCGGATTTCCGCGGGCGAGTTTCAAATGGGATCGGCGGCCGGCGATCCCGATGAACAACCTGTGCATCGCGTGCGGATCAGCCGGGATTTCGAGATTGGCAAATTCGAAATTACGCAGGCGCAGTGGGAAACCGCGATGCTCGATCCGCATGCCAAAGCCGGCGCGCTCCGGACCACTCCCGAAGGCGCGGCCGTGGGCAGCGATCCAAGCCACTTCAAAGGCGCGCTCCTGCCGGTCGAAAGCGTCTCGTGGGACGACATTCAGGTTTTCCTGGCGCGGCTCAACGCGCGCGACCGGGAGCATGCCTACCGGCTGCCAACCGAGGCCGAATGGGAATACGCGTGCGCGGGCGGCGCGGGCGAGATCGCCGCGCGCGCATGGCACAAGGACAACGCTAGCGGCCGGACGCAGCCGGTTGGCGAAAAGCAACCGGATGCGCGCGGCATATTCGACACGCTCGGCAATGTCGCCGAGTGGGTGCAGGATTGGTACAGCCGCGATTACTACGCGGAGAGTCCGGACGCCGATCCGCCAGGACCAGCCACCGGGTCTTATCGCGTCTTTCGCGGAGGAAGCTGGCTGGATCCCGCCAAATACTGCCGTGCCACGGCGCGTAATTTCGAATTTCCCGTGAGCCGGCTTTATAATGTCGGCTTCCGGGTCGTACGGACCGCGCGCGCCGCATAGATCGACCGTGCTATAAACTGCCCAGAACATTGTGACCATCGATCTGAATTGCGATATGGGCGAATTGCCCGATGCCGCGCTCGAAGAAGCGCTGATGCCGCACATTACCTCGGCCAACGTCGCTTGTGGAGGACATGCGGGAGATGCGGCCTCCATGCGCCGCACCGTGGAATTGGCGCGAGGGGCCGGCGTCGCTGTCGGCGCGCACCCGGGCTACCCCGATCGCGTTAATTTCGGGCGCCTGGAAATGGCGCTGCCCGCGGAAGAGATTGCGCAGACCGTCTACGAGCAGATCGGCGCGCTGGCCGCCATCGCCGGCGATCTGGCGCACGTGAAACCGCACGGCGCGCTATACAACGTCGCGGCCCGGAATGCGGACGTGGCGCGAGCCATTGGCGAAGGCGCCGCCAGGTTCGGGCGGAACCTGGTGTTAGTGGGGCTGGCCGGCTCCCGCATGCTGGATGTGTGGCGCGACATGGGTTTCCGCGTGGCGGCTGAAGGATTTGCCGACCGCCGCTACCAGCCCGATGGCAGCTTGCGGCCGCGCAGATTTCCGGACGCCTTGATCACAGAACCCGCCGAGGCGGCCGCGCAAGCGGTGCGGTTGGCGGGCGAAGGGCACGCACAGACGATCTGCGTACACAGCGATACGCCGGGATCGGTGGAGATACTCGAGGCGGTGGCCCGCGCCTTAAGGAGTTCAGGATGGACGCCTCAGCCGTTGACGCCACGCTGACCGGCGCCGCTTTGCACACACTTACGGTTCGAACACAAACGCGGCGCCTTGATCCCGATCGCCTTTCACGGTAGCGCCCATCGCGGTGGTCACCAGCGTGTCCCCGCTGAGAGCCACGGCGAATCCCAGGGAATCGCCCGCCGCTCCGGCCACCGAGATCAATCGGACATCTACCGGCGAGGCGGCTGCCCAATCCATCCGCGGCTTCACGAACAGATATGTGGCGCCACGCCCCGTCTGCCACCCCGGCGCGCCCAAGGCCGCCTTGTTGCCGCGCAGCGCCGCGCACCAGCCGAAATAGTCGTGCGCCGCTCCGTGAGGTGCAGTTAATTTGGCGGTCTGCGTCATGTCCGCCCAGCCGCCGGCCGGTTCCTCGAACACATAGGCCGCGCCCTGCTCAACATTACCGCCGACCGTGGCCAGCGGAGCTCCCGCCAACACGACGCCGCTGTCGATCGACAGGGAGTAGCCGAGTTCGTCACCCTGCAACCCATCCGAGCTTGTCAGTTTGGCGGTCTGGGTCATATTGGTCCAACCGCCCGCTGGGGTGGCGTAAACATAGACCGCGCCGGGCCCCTGCAGCGAGCCAATTACCGCGGTGCCGTTACCGATCGCAGTGGATATTCCAAAAAAGTCATTCGCCGCACCGTCGAGCGCAGTGAGTTTAGCCGCAAAACCCGACGTGGTCTGCCAGCCACCGGCGGGTTTCAGAAACACATAACCGGCCCCCTGGTTGGTATTGGATCCGATGGTGGCCTGGCATGCGCCGATTACGATGGTGCCGCCATCTATGGAGGTTCCGCAGCCAAAGCGGTCGTTTGCGGCGCCGTCCGACGCGGTCAGCTTGGCGGTCTCGGTCATGTCCGCCCAGCCGCCGGCCGGTTCGGTGAACACGTAAACCGCTCCTTGCTCGAAATTGGATCCGATCGTCTCCGAATAGGCCCCCGCTACAATCGTTTTGCCGCTGATGGCGACGGGGACTCCCAGAAAACTGATTCCCGTGGTGCCCACGTCCGAAGCCGTCAGCTTGGCGGTCTGCGTCATGTTGGCCCATCCGCTGGCCGGCTTGACGAATACATAGACGGCGCCGCTGTCCGTAAAACCGTTCACGGTGACGAAGGGCGCTCCCACGACGATCGTATCGCCTGCCACCGCCGCGGAGTTACCCAGGGAGTCGCCTTCCTGCCCGTCGGAAGCGGTCAGTTTGGCAACTTGCACATACGGGTCGATCACCAACGGATAGCGCGCAGTGCGATCTTCGATTTTCAACAACAGGCGCGCGCCCCGCAGCTCGAGCCATGCCCGCAACGCGGTGCCGTTCGCGTCGTAAGCGGCCAGCCCCGTATAGCGCAGGCCCGGCTGTCCTTCATCGTCAACCAGGGTAAGGCTGGTTGCGCCGCGGTCGACGGACGCCTTGAAGTCTCCGGAGATCGCCATGGCGATGGTCAGAGGTTTGACCCTTTGAGTTAGAAGGCGCTGGCCTGGGGCGTTCGCGCAAAGTGAATCCCTGTTCAAGACCCAGTGGTCCATTCACGTACCATTCCGTCAGCCCGCCCCGGCGATACTCGACGCGGTTGGCATTCGCACCGGGGATGGAGTCGCCAGTTGGCGGTAGCGCGCCAGGATATCCGTAGCCTTGCAGGCTCAGTTTCCATGTGGCTCGATGGCTGCGCACTTCCACACCGGTTGGGCCAAAATCCGCAGTCGGGTCTTGCCGGCCGTTGCCGGTGGTAAGGATATGGCCGCCGTGCGAATTCGCTTGATAGCCGGGTATATCGCGCCCCAGCGCCGCCGAGATGCTGGACTGGGCTTCCAATGGCAGGCTCGCCAGGCTGGCGGCGCGCGCCGGGCGCATTGCAGCCGGAGCCAGGACCCATGCGAAGGCAATCGCTATGGCCGGTCGAATCGGGGTATGCATTTGGGCCTCCCCACAAAAAACATTCCGTAAGTAGTATACAGCCGTTCGCGCAGCCTCACATCCAGCCGGTACTATGTTCCGGGATGCGCCGCTTAGCCACCAGCGGCGCGTTCAGAAATTCCAGGAAGGGCGCCATAGCCCGAAAGCGCTTTTCGAGTTCCACGAAGAGCTTAGGCGTGGTGACGATGGCCGCATCCAGCGTGGTGAACAACAGGAACTGTTTGTAGCGCAGCAGGTCCGCGGCCGGATGCTCGGCGCAAAAGCCCTTCGGCACCCGCGAGAGCTGCTCTCCCTGCAGCGCCCCGAACAACCTTTTGACGCCGCTGGAGCCCGCCAGTTTCCGAAAATCCGCATGCCTTTCGGCAAGATGGGTGCGCACCGCCAGCAGCGTCTCCGGCGCAGGCATGTAGATCCCACCGCCCACATCTACACCCTTGTGCGAGACCGCGAAATAGTATCCCGCCGCGCCGTGCTTTTGCATACC
>JBEKIM010000122.1:0-24739 GCA_050011755.1 Bryobacteraceae bacterium
AGGCGTAGGCGCCGATCTGGTGGGCAACACGTACATTGCCGACACGAAACACAATCAGATCTTGATGGTGGATGGGTTTGGCAACGTCCAGACGGTGGCGGGTAATGGTACCGGCGGCGACGCGGGCGCTGGAAATACATCGTTTGGCGAGTTATACGAACCGCAGGGAGTGGCGCTCGACAGCGCCGGCAACTTGTACATCGCGGACACCGTGAACCATCGCATCCGGATGCTGGCTCCCGGCGGAGCGGTGTCCACGGTCGCGGGCACGGGAACCGGCGGCTTCAGCGGCGATGGCGGCGCGGCGCCGGCCGCGCAACTGAGCTATCCATCGGCGGTGGCCGTAGACGCGGGCGGCAACATTTATATTGCGGATACGGGAAACCACCGCGTGCGCATGGTCACGCCGGATGGGAATATCGCCACCATCGCGGGCACCGGCGACCCGGCCTACAACGGCGATAACGGCGCCGCGCTCGAAATGGCGCTTGCGAATCCGGGTGGGCTGGCGCTGGATGGCCAGGGCAACGTATTTGTAGCGGATACGGGCAACAGCCGCGTGCGCATGCTATCCACGACGCAAAGCGTGGTGACGCCGCCGGTGACGCCGCAACTTGTCAACGTGACGTTGGCCAATGCGGCCAGCCTGCAGCCGGGGAACCTGGCGCCGGGCGAGATATTTTCGATCTTTGGCCAGGGCATCGGCCCGGCCGCTCCGGTCGTGGGCGCCTTCGATGCCTCGGGCCGGTTGTCGGCCACGCTGGGGGACGTGCAGGTGCTATTCACCGCGGTGTTTACGGCGACGCCCGCGCCGCTCTACTACGTGCAGTCGCAGCAGATCAATGCGCAAGTGCCGTACGAGATGGCCGGCCAGAGTTTCGCCCAAATGCAGATCGTGTATCAGGGCGTAATCGTGGCCTCGATGCGCGTCTCGCTGGCGGCCGCCAGTCCCGCGCTCTTCACGTTCGGCAATGGCATGGGCAACGCCGTGGTGGTGAATCAGGACGGCACGCTCAATTCCGCGCAAAATCCCGCCCCGCGCGGCTCCATCGTGGTGCTTTACGCGACGGGCGCGGGCCAGACATCGCCCGCCGGCGTCACCGGGGAACCCGCGGTTGCGCCGATCCCGCAGCCGGTGCTGCCGGTGACGCTGACCATGATGAATATTCCGGCCACCATCCTGTTTGCCGGCGGCGCGCCGGGTTTTGTGGGGCTGATGCAGATCAACGCCCAGGTGCCCAGCGGCTTCGTACCAGCCGGCAACCTGCCGCTGGTGCTGGCGACCGGCACGTATCAGAGCCCGGCCGGCGTCACCATCGCCGTGGATTAATGGATAATGGCAGATATGAATTTTCGCATCGCCCTCGTTTGCGGGCTGGCCGCCACGGCATGGGCACAGGATTCCGCCGTCAAGCAGGTGGAGATCTATGGCCAGGAGATCTACTATCAGGAGTCCGGGGCCGGTCCGGACGTCATTTTGCTGCACGGGCTGGGAGCGGACCGCAGCGCGTGGGCTTCCACTGTGCCGGCGCTGGCCGGCAAGTACCACGTCTTTGTGCCGGACCAGATTGGGTTCGGGCAGTCGGACAAACCGCTGATCGATTACCGCGTGGCTACGCTGGTGGACTTTCTGCAGGCGTTCTGCAAGAAGCTCAACATCCCGAGGGCCACGCTAGTGGGCAACTCGCTGGGCGGATGGGTGGCCATGGATTTTGCGCTGGCACATCCCGATGAAGTCAACGGTCTGGTGCTGGTGGACAGCGCGGGCTATTCGGCGAAGCGGCTGGGCGGGACGCCGCTGACGCGCGAGATGCTGGAAGCGCTGAATCCCACGACACTGGCGGGCGAGAAGCAGCTCATGGCGCTGGTCTTTCATAACAAGATGTTCTCCAGCGATGAATTCGCCGACCGGGCGCTGACCGCGCATTTGCGCAAAAACGACGCCTATACGATCGACCGCTTTATCGATTCCATCCTGCGCAACGAGGATGTGGTGGACGGGCGGCTGGGCGCGATCAAAGCACCTACGCTGGTTGTATGGGGACGCGAGGATGCCCTGGTCCCGCTGGCGGCAGGCAAGGCGTTGGGCGAAGACATTCCCGGGGCGCGCAGCGTAATTCTGGACGGCTGCGGGCACGTTCCGCCCGTGGAATGCGCCGCGCCATTCAATACGGCGCTGCTGAAGTATCTTGGGGAAGTGCCTGTGGTAAAATAGAACTTTCCCAACCTGAGGTTTTCGTGGCAAGAATCACCCGTAAAGAACTGAAGACTGACAAGTTTGCGCTCGAAGTCGGGCACACAGTCGATTTTTTCGAAGAGCACCAAACCGAGATTATCCGTTATGGAGCGGCGGCACTGGCCGTAGCAGCCATCGTGGTTCTCCTTTTCGTCTACCGGGGTCACCAGCACACCGTCCGGCAGGAGGCGCTGGCTAAAGCCATCGCAGTGCAGGAAGCACCCGTCGGACAAGCGAATCCAGCCGCACCCATCAACTTCCCGACGCAGGAAGCCAAGGACAAGGAAGCCAACAAAGTATTCAGCGAACTGGCCGGCAAGTATTCCGGGTCGGACGAAGGCTACATCGCGGAGTATTATCTGGGATGCATCGCGGCGGATCAAGGCAAAATGGGCGAAGCGGACAAGCACTACAGCGCGGTCGCCGACGACGCCGGCAAAAAGTACGCATCCCTGGCCAAGCTGTCGCTGGGGCAGGTCTACTTTGCCGAAGGCAAGACGGCGGACGGCGAGAAAACACTGCGCTCCTTGATGGACAACCCCACTATTTTCGTTTCCAAAGACCAGGCCGCCCTGGTGCTGGCAAAGATGCTGGCGCCCACCAAGCCCGCTGAAGCGCGGAAGTTGCTGGATCCGCTGCGCGTGAAATCGGGCCCGATCAGCCAGGCGGCGCTGCAGGCTTACGCCGAGTTGCCGTCGCAATAGTCCGGCCCGCCATGCTCCGCCATCTCCGGTTTCCGGTGGAACAGAGCAAAGGGCGGCGTTACCCGGAGCCCCGACATCCGTACCGGAACGCATTCCAGCGCGACCGCGACCGCGTGGTGCATGCGCGCGCGTTCCGCCGTCTGGAAGCCAAGACGCAAGTATTCACACCGGGCCTCTGCGACCATTTCCGCAACCGCCTTACCCATACCATCGAGGTGGCGCAGATCGCGCGTACGGTCGCCGCCGTGCTGGGACTTGACGAGGACCTCACCGAAGCCCTGGCGTTGGCGCACGACATTGGCCATCCACCCTTTTCGCACGCCGGCGAGGATGCCCTGGATATCCAGATGCAGCGCTTCGGCGCGCACTTCGACCACAACCTGCATGCCGTGCGGATCGTGGAGAGCTTCGAGCAGCGCTATGCCAGATTCCCCGGACTGAACCTCTCCTTCGAAGTGCGCGAAGGCATCGCCAAGCATTCGCGCGATTTCGGCCCGGGTGAGAATCCCGATCTGGAAGAGTATCTGCCGGGGCTGCGTCCGCCACTCGAAGCCCAACTCATCGACCTGGCGGATGAAATCGCCTACAATACAGCCGATCTGGACGATGCCATCGCGGCCGGACTGTTACGCCCGGAAGAGGTAGCCGCGGAGGCGCCGCATTACAGGGAACTTTTCGAGGCGGCCGAGCAGCAGTTTCCAGGCGCGCCGGAGAGCGCCCGCTTCCACGAAACGCTGCGCTGCCTGATCGACGCCCTGGTGTCGGGTCTCATTGAGGGCACCGTCCAGCGGGCAAAGGAGGCCGGCTGCGCCAGCGTTGAGGATGTGCGGCGGCAACCCGGGCGGCTGGCCGCGTTCACGTCCGAAACGGAAACGGCCAATCGGGATTTGAAGCGATTCCTGCACCGGCACGTTTATACGGCGGCGGTTCTGCGCGAGGAGCGCGACCGCGCGGCGGCTATGATCGGCGAGTTGTTCGATTTCTTCCTGCAGCACCCCGATCGCCTGCCCGCATCGCATAGCGAGTTGATCCCGGATGAACCGGCCTACCGGGTGGTCTGCGATTATATTGCCGGCATGACGGATGTTTTCTTTCAGCGGACCTATCAGCAGATGCTGGGCGGGTAAGCCCGCAGCCCGCTGAAGCGTGTCAGGATGGCCCTGCGGGCCACCAAATGTGATGAAAACGGTGCGCCACGCGGCTTCATCTGGCTTATAGGTGAGTTATGCCGGTGGTCGGGACGTTCATTACCCCATGCGCTTCATTCGACTGGTCGGGATGACACGAACGGCAGAATTGCGCGGCCGCATTCCCGTTGCTCGATGAATCGGGAGTGTAAGGACCCCGCACGAAGAACGTCGTTTTCCAAGTAGCCTGAACCCCGCCAATCTTTCCCGTCCATGCCGACTGGCTGTGCTGATCGTGACAGGTGGTGCAGGTAACCGTCGGCACGTTGCTTCCGGACGCCGCCAGTGCGACCGTGAATCCGTAATTGCGCGCGAACTGGCCGCTCACGGGACCCGTCATGGAGACGGTTCCGGTGCTCGAAACCGCGCAATCCCAGTTGTGCGCGCCGCCGCAGACGAAGGTGGCCGAGGGCCCCACCGGATGGTCGTTGTTGTAATTGCCCGCGCCGGAGCCGTCATTACCGAGCAGGGTGGGCGCGTGTCCACCCACTACGGGCAACGCCTCCACGCTCATGCCCTTCATCAAGCCGCTCTTCGCCACGTTGCCGTCATGACAGCTCAGACAGGCGATGATCACAAATGTGGGGTCGGCCGAACTGGTGAACATGCTGGCGCTCGCCGGAAGCGAGACCATCGCGCGCTTGTTCAGGTCGCCAAAGGCCACCGTCTGGCCGTATAGAGGGGAAAGGTTCTGTCCCCAGAGAGCCTGGTTGCCGCCCCCCGATTTGCCGCCGTTTCCGGCGGCTCCGCTGTGCGGCGCATGGCACGACACGCAGCCGCGCCCATAGCAGTTATGAACTCCCAATACATCGCTTTGCGCCCAGGCCGCCGCGCCGGCAGTTAGGGTTGCGAGAACGGCCAAGGCCCGCAACTGCGCCCGCTTCTTCATGCAATGAGCCTCCGAACGGCGGGCTCTGGCTGCGAGCGCTTGTCCGTTCAAGGTTCTTATCGGCCGAAGTGCGGTGGTTTTGCCGGGGTGCGGCCGGGCCTATGGGCGCGTCCAGATCTGCGAACGGCCGAGCAGCGAGAATCCGATAAAGCCCCGCACCGAAAGCTGGCTGCCATGCTCTTCGACGCGCAGTTTGCAGCGATAGACCGATCCGTTGTCGGGATCGAGGATGTCCCCGCCGCTATATTCGTCGCCGTGCATGGCCAATCCGCGCATGATCACCATGCCGACGATGGCTTGATCCTTGCGCGCATCCTTACACTTGTCGCAAATCTTCTTGGCGTTCGGGTCGAGCGTGGCTTCGATCTTCCCGTAGAGTTTGCCGTGTTCCTCGTAAACCAGCACGATAGCCTTCGGCTTGCCGGTTTTGTCGTCGATCGTTTTCCAACGCCCGATGGGGGTAATCAGTGCGGCATCGGTAGCCCACACCGCGAGCGCGGCCCACAACAAGACGGCGCCTGCTCCTGCGATTTTCCGCATAACCGAAGTATGCCGCTTTCCGCCCCCCGCGGCAAGGGGTGGTCACTCGATCGCGATGCCGGGCGTCTCTCCACGCGCGTCGGCGGCATTCAACTCCGTGTGGATTACGCGGCTTTCGCCGGGCATCAGCGCGATGTAATTGTCGCTGTAAATCGCCGGCAGAATGCGGTCGCCGCTCTTCTCCCGCACCGCCTTCAGCTTCACCATCAGGGCCGGCTTCCTTGTGGGATTTTGCAAGGTGGTGGTCAGCAGCCAGCGGGGGCCTTGCCGCTCGACCTTGGTGAAAGCCTGGATCTGCGGCGCCTTCGGCAGATCGCGCAACGCCTGGTAGTTATATTCATCCAGGCCGCGCCAGTAGAAGTTTTCCGAAACGATCTTGCCGCCGCGGGTCAGCTTCAGCCGGATGAAGTGTACCGGAGTCAGGCCGTCGGGATAGACGATATGGATAGGAGCAGCCAGGCTATCTTCGCGGCTGTCGAGAGCCACGGAACTGTCCCATTTCACCGTGCCATCCATGTTGAGTAACTGGACGTTGGCCGTCAGTCCATCTGTGGCGCCGGCGCTGTAGTTCACCACTTCGACATTGTCCGTTACGGGATTCCACTGGATATGCAGCGGTTCGCAAGCTTTTTTGGCGCCGAAGTAAGCGGCGGTGGGCTCCAGGTAATAGTCATAGGTCTGCCAGACAAGCGAGGGCCAGGTGGGGTGACTCATCCAGATCAGCAGGCCCATGCGGTTCTTGCCCTGCGCCTCGAACATGGCGCGATAGCCTTCGTAATTGACGTATTGCGCGAGGCGTACCCAGTCCGCCGCGTTATCGGCGCCGCCATAGCTTTTGTCGATGGTGTCGCGGAAGGATTCGCCGCCCTGCGCGCCGTGCAGCGAGAAATCGTGCAGGCCCCACATGCGCCCCTGCGGCCACATGGCCGATTCCGGCATCATGGCGCGCAGGCTATCCATGCTCACGATGTCCGGCATGCCCAACTCGCTGTGCAGTTTGGGGGTGGCCCGTTGCGCGAAGTAGAACTTCAACGGCATGGCGCGATAGGGGCCATGGCCGCTGACGGTATCGTCCGCCGAACTGGGGATATATGCTATGCCGGGATGCAATTCGGCCAGCGCCTGCCGCATGCCCGTCTCCAGCGCCGGCGGCGGCTGGCCTTCGTTGCGCCCGCAATAGAGACCGATCGAAGGATGGCTGCGAATGCGCAGCAGCGTGTCGCGTACGTTGCGCATGAACAGATCGTTGTCGTCCGGGTCGGGACCGTCGGCAGGATTGGCCAGCCAGAAGTCCTGCCACACCACGATGCCGTGCCGGTCGCAGGCCTCATAAAAGGCGTCTTCGCCGATCTGTCCCACCCAGTTGCGGATCATGGTGAAGTGCATGTCGCGGTGGTAGCGCACGGCTGCGTCGTATTCGCGCGCGCGATAACGCAGCATGGATTCGCCGAATCCCCAGTTGCCTCCGAGCGGCACGAAGCGCCGTCCATTCACCCAGATCTTCAACGCGCCGCCCTCGTCACGGTAGGTGAATTGGCGGACACCGGCCTGGAACGACTTCACGTCGGAGACGGCGTGGTCTTCGGTTTCGAACTTCAAGTCGACGGTGTAAAGATTCGGGTCGCCGTAGCCGTTGGGCCACCAGAGCTTGGGGTTATCCAGGTGTAAGGCGTGCTTCACGGTTTGGGTGGCGGATGCGCCCACGGTCACGGGCTCGTCGAAGGCGATATCGCCGAAACGGCCATGCAGGATTCCGCTAACAGGCCGCGTTTCGCGATTGCGCAGGGTGGCTTCGATGGCCACATCCGCGCCTTGGGTAACGATGCTGCTTACAAACGGATCCTCGACGGTCACCGGTCCGCTGGCCGTCACGTAGACATTGTTCCAAATGCCGGTATCGCGCCCGCGCACCGTCGGAATCCAATCCCAGCCGATCGAAGCATGATAGGTCGGGTTATCGGCGCCCAGCGCGCCGCCGTTCTTATCGGGATTGTCGAAGGTCTTCTCCTTGACGCTGCCGGGCGTGGCGTTCTTCTCCACGCGCACGGCCAGCGCGTTGGTTTGTCCGGCGCGCAGCAGGTTTGTGATCTCAAAACGCGCGCGCATGAATCCGCCTTCGATCCTTCCCAACTTCCGGCCATTGAAGAAGACCTCCGCCTTCCAGTTAATGCCATCGAAGTTGAGCCAGATATGCTTGCCGGGCGCGGCGGGCGGCATGAGGAACTCGTCGCGGTACCAGAAATCGGCATAGAAAAACGAGTCCGAGATGGCGAAAATGTTATCGCCAAAATTGGGATCGGGGAGCGCGCCGGCGTTGTAGTAACTGGTCAGCGCGGTGCCAGGTACGGTGGCGGCCAGCCAGTCCGCATCATGGAAACCGGGCTCGGAGAGCGCCGCGCCATCGGCGCTAACGAGCGAATCGCGTTGAATGCGCCAGCCGCCGCCCGCCAGGTCCAGCCGGCCATCGGCACGCGCGGGCGGCGCCGGTTTGGGCTCGGCGACGGGTCCGCCCCGCCCGTAAACTTCCATTTCACTCAGGATGTAGCCATCGGGCGAAGCCGCTTTGGTCAGCAGCAGCCGCACGTAACGGCCGTGGGCAGGGCTGGCCAGTTTCATGTCGCCGGCAAGCGGCTGCAGCGTCTTCCAATCGGCCGCATTGTCGGAAACCTGAAGGGAGCCGGCCGCCGCGCCGCGGATCCAGGCCAACGTCACACGATCGAAGGTACAAGGCGCGCCCAAGTCCACATAGACCCACTCTTCGCCGGTCCCGGCGCTCTTCCAGGCGCTGGTGAAGTCATACGGCCCGCCGGCTTCGACGCGGCGATTCCGATCGAACAGCACGACTTCGCCAACCAGCCAGCCCGGCGCGCCGGGCGCATCCAGCGCCACACGATAGAAGCGGCTGTGCGAGGGCGCCGCCAAGGCGATGCTGGGTTTGAATTCGCGCGCCGGACGGTCCGCGCCGGCTGCCCGGCCGAGTTCCGTCCAGGCGAGGCCATCGTCCGATCCGGAAACTACGGCGGTCCATCCAACCGGAGCGGACTGTGGCACGCGCACGCGCGCGTCGATGTCGACGCGATCCACTTCGCGCGGACTCTCGCCGCCCGCCAGTTCCAACTGCACCCATCCGCCTGTCCCCTTCAGGCTTACACCGGTCAGCCAGTTATGATCGAGCAAATACTCGCGCTCGTTTCTGGGGAGTTCGCCCTGCTGAGCGGCTCGCCGGTGCGAAGTTCTCGCTGGGATCGCCGGGGTACACGCCGACGCCCAGCGTATCAGGCTGTCCATAGAGTGCCGGAAAGGCCATGAGGATTAATAAAACAAGATTACGCATAATCAAGCTCTTTCGTCGAGGCTCTTCAAGGCGAAGGCATACGCGCCGATGGCGGTGGCCTCACTGGTCCCCAGGCGGGAGATGCCGACGCCGGTGCGCTGCAGGCCGTCGAATTTCACGGTGCGTGTGCTGCCGGGGACGTTGAGTTCCTTGGTTTCGCCCTTGAGGAACGCCTCTAATTGCGCCGGATCTTCGAGATTGAACGCGCGCTGCGCCAGGCGCGGAAAACGCTCGCCATCGGGCGCTTCGTAAGTGCCGTTCATCTCATCCACGATGGCCGGCAGGAACTGGCGATGCGCGCCCGCGATGCCGCCGCCGATCACCACCAAGCCGTCGAGCAGGGTGATGGCCTGAGCAATGGCATCGCCCGCCACCTCGCCCATACGGCGAAAGGCCGTTTGCGCCGCCGCGCGATTGCCGGCCACCGACCCTTCGGCGATTTCGTAAATCACTTTCGGCTCCGGCGTGTCTTCGAGCCGCAGGCCGGCTTCCGCCGCGTACACCCGACGTACGCCGCGAATGGATGCGCCTTCCTCGGCATTGGCGCCGCGGTCCAATTTGTGGCGCGCCAGCCAAATCTCGCCGGCCACCGAATTATCGCCTATAAAAAGGGCGCCATCGCGCACGATGCCGCCGCCGAACCCGGTGCCCAAGGTGACCCCGAACAGGTTGCGGTAGCGCTTCGGGCTGCCGGCTTTTTCGAGCCGCCCGTTGACATACGGCAGAAATCCCGCCATGGCCTCGCCGTAGGCGAACAGATCGCCATCGTTGTTGATGAAGGTGGGCAGGGCGAAGCGGTCTTCGAGCATCGGGCCGAGCGCCACGTCGCGGTAGGCCGGCAGGTTGCCGGGCTTGACGATGATGCCGTTGAAATAATCCGCCGGCGCGGGAAAGGCAAAGCTGATGGCCACCGGCGGCGCAGGCAGTTGCCCCTCCACGGTGCGGAAGCCCTCGACGATATTGGCGAGCGACCGCTCCAGGTTGTTCGCGTTGGACGGCAAGGCGAAGCTTTCGACTACGGGCCGGTTCGCCTGCATCGCCGAGAAGACGAAGTTCGTGCCGCCCGCATCCAGGGTCATGACGATGCGATGGTCGTTGATGTATTGCTGCATGATTCGTTACGCCCGCGCCGCCCGACGGTTGGAAAGCGCGGTCCAGGTGATATATAAGATGGCGGCCAGCGGCACCAGAAAGCTCAGTTGCACGGAGCTGCGATCGGCCACCAGGCCCATCAGCGGCGGCAGACAGGCGCCGCCCACGATCGCCGTGACCATCAGGCCCGATAGCTCATTGGTATGCTCCGGCATGGCTTCCACCGCGATGGCGAAGACCAGCGGGAAGATATTGGCAAATCCCAGCCCGGCGACGAAGAAGCTGGATACCGCCAGCGTGCGGTCCGGGACGAACAAGCCCAGCAAGGCCACTACGGAGACGGCGCAGGTGATCAGGAAGAACTTGCGCGGCGCGATCCAATTCAAAATGACCCCGCCGGAAAAGCGGCCGATGGTGAGCGCGGTGAAGAACAAACCGGTGCCCAGCAGGCCCACCTTATTGATATCGATATCGAAGCGTTCCTTCAGGTATAGCGGGATCCCGGCGCTGACGCTGACTTCCGCGCCCACATAAAAGAAGATGGCGGCCACCATCATCAGGACATAGCCGTTGGAGAGCAGGGCCAGACACGAGCCAAACGTAGCGGCGTGATGCTCGCTCTTCTTCTCCTCCACACGCAAGCCGGCGACCGCCAGTACGGCCACCACCAGCGCCACCGCGTAGATGGGAAAGATCACCTTCCAACTGGCGCCGAAATATTTCGCCGCAATCAGCGGGATCATGGGGCCCGACAGCGATCCGATGGCTTTCACAAACTGGGCCAGCGAAAGGTTGCGCGCGTACTTCCCTTCGTCTGAAACATCCCGCATGATGGGATTGCCCGAAACCTGCAGGATGGCCGCGCCCGCGCCCACCAGCAGCACGGTCAGCAGGAAGCGGGCGAAGGAAGTCAACCCGAAGGCGGCATTCAGCAGCCCGATCAGCGCCACCACCAGCCCCAGCATCAGCACAAACTTCTTGCCGCGTTTATCCTGAAAAACTCCCATGGGGATCGAGAGGAGCCCGAACATGACGAATCCCACGAAGGGGATGAGGGATGCTACGGCGTTGCTGAGATGAAACTCGTTTTTCGCCAAGCTGACGAAGGGTCCTACCGCGTCGGCAAAGCCCATCGCCAGGAAGGCCAGAAAAACCGGAAGGGTGCGTAGTCGCATATCGGGTTGGAAACTCCGGGAATGAAGAGTATATCGCCCTGCGCGACTGGTTAATATAATTCGTGGAACTAATATGCAAATTCGTCATCTAGCGCGCGCGCTGCGGGGGATGCTTGGCACGCTGGCCCTGGGCCTTCCTCTGGTGCACGCCCAAGTCCGTGTCTGGGAGGGCACGCTTACGCTGCCCACCTACGAAGAAGGCGCGCCCGATCCCAACCCGCCCTTCGACGCCTTTTCCACAGGGCGCTTCAACTATCCTTACACCCTGCGCGAGAATCTTACCAACCAGCGCGTGGCGCACGACTGGCGCGCCGTTTATCTCGAGAACGAATATCTGAAGTGCTCCGTTCTGCCGGATATCGGCGGCCACCTCTACACCTGCACCGATAAAATCGGCGGACAGCCCATGTTCTACGCCAACCCTTCGATCAAGAAGGCCAACATCGGCTATCGCGGCGCGTGGGCGGCCTTCGGCATCGAATTCAATTTCCCGGTTTCGCACAATTGGGTCTCCATGTCGCCGGTGGAATTCAGTTTCGCGAAGCACGCCGACGGCAGCGCCTCGGTGTGGGTGGGCAACATCGATCGCGTCTACGGCATGCAGTGGGTGGTCGAGCTGCGCCTGCGTCCCGGCAGCACGGTGCTCGAAGAGCGCGTCACGCTGAACAATCGCAGCGACGTGCGCCACCGCTTCTACTGGTGGAACAACGCGGGCGTCGAAGTGAAAGACGATTCGCGCATCTATTACCCGATGCGCTTCACCGCCAGCCACGGTTTCACGGACGTGGACACCTGGCCGGTCGATTCCACGGGCAAGGATCTCAGCGTGATCCGCAACCAGACCGATGGCCCGGTTTCGCGCTTCGTGTACGGCAGCCGCGAACCGTTCATGGGCGTGTGGCGGCCGGACACCAACTCCGGCACCGTGCATTACGCCGGGTACGCCGAACTTCCGGCCAAGAAAATCTGGTCTTGGGGCGTGGACGCCGATGGGCTCGACTGGCGCCGCGCGCTCTCCGACAACAACAGCGCCTACGTGGAGGTGCAGGCCGGCCTGTTCCGCAACCAGGAGACTTACGCTTTCCTCCAGCCGCGCCAGACCATCGCCTTCTCCGAATACTGGATGCCCGCGCGGGGCATCGGCGGCATCGCGCGCGCCAACCTTTCCGGCGTGCTGAATCTGACCCGCCGCGGTGGCGCAGTGGCCGCGGCTTTCAACGCCAACCAAAAAATCGTGGCCGCTTCCATCCGCATCACGCAAGGCCAGCGCGTCCTCGCCGAAGAGAAAACCACCCTGGCGCCGGAACACACCTGGACGCGCGAGATCCCGAACACAGCGTCCGATCCATGCACCTTCGAACTGCGCGACGCGGCCGGCAAAGTGCTGCTGCGCCACACCGAAGGCCAATACGACTGGACGCCGGCCGACGAAATTCATACAGGGCCGCAGCCGCAACCGAAGGAAGGCGACGCGCTACAGCGTGGCACAGATCAGGAGCTTCAAGGCGAATTGCCGGCCGCACTGCACACCTATCGGGAGGGATTGCAGCATGCGGGCGGAGATTTCGCGCTCAGCGTGGCGGCCGGACGCCTGTGCGCCGGCCTGCAGCGGTACGCGGAGGCCATCGCCTACCTCGAGCCCGCCGCGGCGCGCGCCACATGGAACCCCGAGATCGCATACTATCTGGGGTTGGCTTACGACGGCGCGGGCGAGCCCGCCCATGCCCGGCTCGCCTACGAAACCGCCGCGCGCATGCCCTCCTGGCGCTCCGCCGCCAGCCTCAAATTAGGCGAATTGCTGGCGCGCGAAGGCGATCGCGAAGCGGGCCTGCGATTCCTGGATGCCGCGCAAGGCGATCGGCGCGCCGATGAAGAGATGTCCGCCCTGATGCATGCGCTGGGAAGGACGCCGGGCCGCCTGACTACGGCGCAGGAACTGCCGCCCAGTCCGTTCCTGCAGTGGGATAGCGGCCCGCACCACGATGCCGCGCTGTTGCGGTTCCTGGCGGCCGACGCCGCGCGGGTCCTGGAAATCGCCGCGGAGTACATGCGCCTCGGCCTGAACCACCAGGCCTTGGACATCCTGGCGCGAGACTTTCCGCCAGTCCCACCCGACGAGACGGAACCGGGAGCCGTGCTGCCGCAAAAGCATCCCCTGATCGCCTATTACCGCGGTTATTGCCGCGCGAAGCTGGGCGAATCCGCTGCCGCGGACTATGCCGCCGCACAGAAACTGTCGACATTGTATGTGTTCCCCAGCCGCTCCGAAGATCTGGAAGTGCTGCGGGCGGCCGCCAAAGCCAATCCCGAAGATATGACCGCCCGCTACCTGCTCGGCACGCAATTGTTCGCGCGCGGCCTCACCAACGATGCCTTGACCGAATGGAATGCGGCACGCCACGCCGATGCCCACATACCGGTTTTGCACGCCGATATCGGACGCGCCCTGCTGCGCGAGAAACACGATTCGATCGGCGCGCTGCAGGTGTTCCGCGAGGGGCTGGCCGTGGACCCGCTGAACCGCAAACTCTACGAAGGCGTGGATGAAGCGCTCAGCCTGATGTCGCGTCCCGCGCGGGAACTGGCGGTCTCGCTGGAACGCTATCCCGACCCGGCGCACATGCCCGCGGAACTGGTTTACGCGCTGGCGCTCGATCGCGCCGAGGCCCTGGATTTCGAAGACGCCCGCGCGCTGTTTCCCAACCGCTTTTTCCCGCGCGAGGAAGGCGGCACCAACGTCCGGCAGGTTTGGGTGGAGGTGAACATCCTCGAAGCTCTATCGCAAGCCGCGGCAAAAAAGTGCGACTCCGCGATCAAGACGGTAGACGGCCTGGGCGGCGCGGTTGCCGGTCTGCCTTTCAGTCATGACGGCCTCGAACCATTCGTAAACGCGGCGCGCACTCAATACCTGATTGGACAGGTGGAAGCCCGCTGCGGCCGCGCACCGCAGGCGGCGGAGCGCTGGCGCCGCGTCGCTGCCGCGAAGGGTATCGGGGACCTGATCTGGGCGTGGGGAGCAGCCCGCAAACTGGACGGTTACGACAACGCGCCATGGGCCAAACGCTTCGAAGCGGCGCTGGCGCAATCCGAATCGGGTGCGCCGTACACCACCGGCGTGCTGGAAGCGGCACTTGGAAAGCGACCCGCCGCCTGGGCGCATTTCCAGCAGGCGATCCTGCTGCCGGACCGCATGATGTCGCATCATCTGGCGAGGATGGCCATGGCCGGCAACGGCCTGCCGGATTGATTGGGTAGGCAGGCCCGTGGCGCACGCTATAAGCGCGGAAAGCACTGGAAATGTTTCACTCTATATAGTGAAAAATAAGGCGCCGAACGGCGGCGGATGGAAAGAAGCCGATCTTGGCTGCCCACGCTTGAAGGGGGTAACGAGCCAGAGAGATCACGCAAGCTTGCCACTGCTGTTGCATCCACCACGCTCAGGTAAGCTGATGTTTCTTCAACGCGAAGAGACGAAAAACCATCCGCACCCCCAAAAACGCCAGCACGAAACGTCCACACTCCAGAGCGGGACTTAAAAGTCCCGCCGGGTCGCTGAAGCGTGCGCCACGGGCAAGCGGCCATCGCGAGAAGTGTCCAAACCCCAGGGCGGGACTTCTAAGTCCCGCGGGGTTTACCCTTACACACGCACCACCCGATCGCTGCGCTCCAGCCCCAGACGCTCGGCGCAGAAATATTCGAAGCGAATCCCGAATGAGCTTCGCGTCTGCTTCCAGACCGCCCGGAAAATCCCGCTGCGCGCCCAGGCCATGAATAGCATACCCCAGCCGCGGTTATCCGGGTGCTCCCAGTAATCGTCCAGTCGCAGATCCAGAAACACGTTTTCCATCAATTGAATCAGTTCCAGGCAGGCGCAGGTCTCTATGGGCGTCGCGGAGTTGGCGGTGGCTGGTCCGCCCATCAACTCGCTCATGAGCCGATTCAGACTGGGGGATTGGCGGAAACGTTCCCAGATTCCATCGAGCGCCTTGGCGTGCTTGATGAACGTATCGCAGCTCAATCCCGCCGGCGCCCAGACGTCGTACAGCTTCTCCGCGATGGACACCGGATGGCTGCTGGGCTGGATCCCGCGTAAGGCGTGCCGGACCACGTGCTGGCCTAGCCGCCTGTAGCTTTCAAACTGGCTCTCGGTGAAGAACTGATCGGCGGTCGTTTCGTGAGGAAACGAGGGATGCTGCGAGCGGTACTGCGCAACTCCTACGTCCTCGTCGCCGGTGACCGATGCCTTCAGATAGATCAGATAGCCCAGGCTGCCATTGCTGTAAGTGATCTTGCCGACCGTGCAGTGCGCCAGGCTGTGTCCTTCCTTCTGCTTACGAATGGCACTCACGTCGATATCGATCTTCGCGCCAAAATCGGTTTCGCAGATTCTGACCAGGTTTCCCAGACTTCCGAAGGTTAGCGCGTCGTCGCATTCGGCGTCGGAAGCCACGATCACCTTGCAGCGCCGGCGCACCAACTCATAGACACCCAGGTTTTCAAAAGTGCCCGCCATCCGAGACGTTCACGAACCGGTCGGTTTCATCCGCCAGGCCGAATAGCTCTTTGATCAGGTAATAGAGACTGAAGCTGAGGCCTCCCTTATCCCATTGCGGTTTGCCCGGATTGGGAAACCACCAGCCCAAACGGACATTGAACATGGTCAGCAGGAATGCGACCAGCGGCGACGTGTTGTAGCCCATATTCGGGCTGGCCGCCGCGCCGGATATAGCCACCGCTTGCCCCAGCATGACGCCGCCCGCAAACTCGCGGTCGTCCTTTTTGGTCGGCGCATATCCGACCTTGGGGCGATCGGCGCCGCAGCGCAATGGCGTCATCGAGAACGAGGCGCTGTGGCGCGTATGCAGGGCAAGATCGGAACTGCCTCCCAGGTTGAGCGAGCAATTCAAAATTGGAAACGGTCCACGGTAATCGGCCACCAGTTTACTGAGCTTCATATCGTCCCGGCTGTCGAATCCGGTAAAAGGCTGAGGTTGTCTCAGGCCCGGAGACCATCTGGCGGCGCCCAGATAGCAGCGCACCAGCCGGTTCCGGTAGAACTGATTCAATCCGAAGATGTTGATTTCGAAATACGTCGAGAAGACCAAACCGCAAGCAGCCGCCACCCCGAAGGCCGCTAATACCAGCCACACGTTCATGTCTTGCAGCGCACACCAGTAACCGCCCACGGAAACGGGATAGTTGGTGGCGAGGTTCACCACCAGGGCGTAGACCACGGTGGATACGGCAAATACCGCGCCAACGATGAACAAGAAGCCGGCGGTTTTGCCAAGCCACTCCAGCCAAGGCGCCTTGCTCTGCGTGGCATTCCCGCTGGTCTTGCTGCTGTTGCCCGCGAACAGGCCGCCCAGCACCGTGGTGATCCAGCCGGCCACGGTTCCCGCGCCGACATGTGGGTGTGAGCGGAGCAGGGTGAGAATCGCAAGAGGTCCGAAAACGGCGCTCACACCGGCCGCTAGAACGAGCACCCCATAGATGCCCAGCCAGCTTCCGAATCGCGTCCACCACTCTCGAATCCATTCGCGGGAGTTGCGCCCGCAGAAACCGATAAACAGCACGATGCACAGCGTGAAAGCGGCCAGCACCAGCGCCGGACCAAATACGAACGCATACCAGTCGGACCGTTCACAGTCCAGCGACCACGCCCGGAAGAGATACAAGACCGCGCAGAGCAGCAGGTAGAGCGGTGCGGTAGACATTGGGCCGATCCACAACGCATGCCAGCGGCTGCGGGCCATTGTGGCGGCGGCGATCGCCGCCAGCGCGATACATGCAGTAGGCAGCAGGACTTTCCAGTTTCCCCAGGCGTTCAGCAGAATGTACGAGTATTCGAATGGGTTGCCGGCCGGATGCGTTGTGGCGGACGCAGGGGTCTCACCCCACAACAGGGCGGCGATCAGAAAGGCACCGATCCAGCTTGGCACAACCGCCAATCCCTTAACCCAGAAGGCCGGGAAAGCGCCCTCCTTTCTTGAAGGATGCGTCAGACTCCAAAACAGGGTCGAGAACACCAGCAACGCCATCGCGGCCGCCACAAAGCCCGGCATGGACAGCCCGAACTCCACGGCCTTCAAGCCGCCCATCCAACGGAATACGCTTTGGCCCGCGAGCACGATCAGCAGCAGCGCCGCGAGCCATGTGGCCCCCGTGAGTTGAATCAGGAATGCGTTGCGCAGCCATGTTCCCCACATTGTCCAAGTGTCCGCGCTGAAGAATCCGGCGCTGGGCGCGAGATAGTTGGAGTAGCGCCGCAGGTGGGCCACGGAGTCGTCCCAGCCGGTCAGCCGTCCCAGCCAGTGCGAAGTCAGCTTCACGTTCGCCACCAGCCACGATCCGATAAAGCCGCCGCCGGACACGGTCGAGAGATAATCCACGTAGCGCAGCAGGTCGAATTCCTGAAGCCCCTCGAGGACTCCCAAATTAAACGTGGCGCTGCGAATGCCGCCGCCCGAAAAAGTCAGCCCGATCAGGTTGCGGGGCTGATCGGATGTCGTGGCTCTCTGGCTCCAGCTAGGTCCGCAATCCACCGGCGGGTTGCGGGAACCGGCATTGCCGCCGGTAGGGCCGGACACTTCCCGGAATTCGCGGCGCGCCCGCTGCGCTTCGATTTCGGTGAGTTCCTCGTCGAAGGTCCGCCGCCAGTGCGCCGTGGTTACGGGGAGATCCGGGTACTGCTCCGGATCGCGAAACTTCCACTCCTTCTCTTGCGCGATCTGGCAGGCGTTCTGGACCAGGTCGCAAGTAAGCTCGAAAACGCTGCGCAGGACTTCTTCCGCCTTCTGCAACTCACATTCGCCTTCCGCATCGCCGCGCAGTCTGGCTTGCAGGGCGAGAAGCTCCAGCCAGGATTTTGGCGAGTAGCTGACCGATCCGTCGGAGCATACGCCGGCTCTTAACAAGCGCGCGATCCAATACAGGTCCGCCAGCCCGAAGCGGGCGGCCAGCGGGTTGGTCACCGCCCATCCGGCCAAGGGACGATCATGATCGCATCGCCTTTCGCCGCCAGGCCCTTTCAACGCCCGTTCGCCGTCTGTGGCCGCGGGCGGATCGGCTGGTGGCGCGGCAGGCGCGTGGGCGCCCGAATCGAGATCGTTCAGGTAGAATTCACTGTGCGCGCAAGCCCATGCGGCAAGACCTCCGGCAATATCCTTGAAACGGCCCGCGGTTCGGTTGTCGATCCCGGGTCCCAGGCCTCGCAGCCATCGTTCGAGAAGGTCGGGCTCGTCCTCGGAAATGAAATCGTCGAGGAATCTCAGTGCCCGCCCCAGTTTTGTTTTGGCCCGCGCATCCTCGGCCTCCTTCAATTTCAGGAAACGCTTCAGCGCTTCGCGAGCTTCCGTTGTTGCTCCGATAGTCGGAGGCACCGCCAGGGCGAACTCGCGCGTATTCTTGGGATCCGGTTCGCCAGGCTCGGCCTCCGGGCGGTTGCCGCCCAGCCATTCCGGCGCGGCAATACGGCCGGCCAGCAGGCGGACTCCGAAGTAAAGATACGCATTCGCATACCGCAGAAAGGCTTTGGACTTGAAGAGTTTCTCGAGGCCCGTCAAGTCCACGGGCGCCCCGTCCGGCTCAGTCAGGATGCCGATTTCCCGGCCGATTTCAAATAGCGTTAGCCGCTCTAGCGCGTCGTCCAGTTTCGCGCGCCGGTCGATTTCCGTCTGGTCCCGCTTGGCTTGAAAGCCCGCCTCCGCATGCGGCCTGAGGATCCGCCGCAGCCCGCCCTCGGGAGTGTCCGCCAGTTGCCGCACGATCGACCACACCCTGTCGTCGCGCATTTGCAGTATTCGGGTGAGATCCGTTTCAATTCCGTCGCTCATGGCCGCTCCTGACGCTCGCTTCTGCCTGATAAAGCGGAAAATTGAATTGAAATGGGACAAGTCTGCCCGACGATTACGGTATCTAGCCGAAAATGTGCGAGGCGCTTGCCTGTACGAACGCGGTGATCAAAGGGTGCGTCCGGCCCGCCTCCGACGACAATTGCGGCTGAAACAGTGTGGCCATGAAGAAGGGATGCGCGGGAAGTTCGGCGATGCGGATGTCTCCGTTTTCCGAGAAACCCGACAAGACCAGGCCGGCCGCCTGCAATCGTTCGCGATACTCTGGATTCACCTCGTAATTGCAAAAGTACCGCTCGGAGACTTCATCGCTGGCGTAAATCTCCCACGCGCGCGTGGCTCGCCGCAAGCGGATGCAGGCTGCGCCGTGCATGTTGGGCACGCCGGCGGACCGATCCGGCATGGGGCATGCCACTGCGGTAATCAGCAGGTTCGAGGAAGGCACGCCGTGCTCCGCCGAGTCGGCGTCCGCAAGCCCCATCACGTTCCGGGCATACTCTAACAGAGTATGTTGGAAGCCGCCTCAAGTGCCGATCAGCGGCCAGGCTTGCGTGCGCGCGAAGCGGATGGCTGCAAGCGCGCCCTCCATGCTGTGGTAAGGGCTCCCGGAGGCGATGAACAGGCCGCTGTAATTCCGCAGGATTTTGTCCGCGCCCCGCTCCGCGCAGCCGGTCGCGACCCATTTCAAATCCAGGCGGATGTCCAGCGCGTCCGCCGCATGTGCCAGCGAGCGGTTGATGGCGTGATGGGTTTCGTATTCCGGATTAAAATCGCCCACGATGGCAATACGGGCTGTGCCTGCGGCGTCGTTCATGGGGCCTTCCATCATGCTATCAGGTGACAAGGCCAAGCGGCATGCCTGATCCTGAACGACGAATCTGTTTTTTGCATTTTGCGGGTCTGCCCTACTGGTGCGCCATTGACTCATCCTGTCAGACGTGACCTGTTCCTCAACCTGAGCCGTCATCCGGCTTCCCAGAAACTGCTCAGACGTCTGCCATCGGGTGCAGCCTGTCGCTTTCCAGGTTAACCACTACGGCCAACCGGCCTGATTGGGTGGGCAGGCCTGATCGGTCCAGCTAAAGTGGGGTAGGCAATCCCGCCCGAAAGCTGGTTTTTAGCTGGCTTTTCCCAAGGCTGCCGCTTGTGTCGCGTTACAATCCGGGGATGCACTTCGCGTACTCCCCGAAGGTCCAGGACCTGCAGCAAAAGCTGACTGCGTTCATGGACCAGTACATCTACCCGAACGAGCCGCTTTATTACCGGCAGATTGCCGCAGGAGACCGTTGGCAGCCGGTCCCCATCATCGAAGAACTGAAGCCGAAAGCCCGCGCCGCCGGTCTGTGGAACCTGTTCTTGCCCGATTCCGAATGGGGCGCGGGTCTCACGAATCTCGAGTACGCACCGCTATGTGAAATCATGGGCCGCGTGGTTATGGCGCCCGAGGTGTTCAACTGCTCGGCGCCGGACACCGGCAACATGGAAGTGCTGGCGCGCTACGGCACGCCCGCGCAGAAAGAACAGTGGCTGGTCCCGCTGCTGGAGGGCCGCATCCGCTCCTGCTATTGCATGACCGAGCCGGCGGTTGCTTCGTCGGATGCCACCAACATCTGCGCGAGCATCGTCCGCGATGGCGGCGAATATCTGCTGAACGGCCGTAAATGGTGGTCCTCGGGCGCCGGCGATCCGCGCTGCAAAATCGCCATCTTCATGGGCAAAACGGATCCGCAAGCGCCGCGTCACAAGCAGCAGGCCATGATCCTGGCGCCTTTGGATACGCTTGGAATTACCATTGAGCGCATGCTGCCCGTATTCGGGTACGACGACGCGCCGCATGGCCACGGCGAAGTCGTATTCCGAGATGTGCGCGTGCCCGCATCCAATATGCTGCTCGGCGAAGGCCGCGGCTTCGAGATCGCGCAAGGCCGCCTGGGGCCGGGACGAATTCATCATTGCATGCGGCTGATCGGTTTGGCGGAGCGCGCACTCGAAGCCATGTGCCGGCGGGCGCAATCGCGCGTCGCGTTCGGACGGAAGCTGGCGGAATTCGGCACCCAGCGCGCCGATATCGCCGACTCGCGCATGGAAATCGAGCAGGCGCGCCTGCTCACTTTAAAGGCCGCTTACATGATGGATGTGGCGGGTAACAAGACGGCGCGTGCCGAGATTGCCATGATCAAAGTGGTCGCCCCGAACATGGCATTGCGCGTGATCGACCGCGCCATCCAGGCGCACGGCGGCGCGGGCGTGGCCGACGATTTCTTCCTGGCGCACGCCTGGGCGGGTGCTCGCACGCTGCGCCTGGCGGACGGACCCGATGAAGTTCATCGGGAGGCCGTCGCTAAGATGGAATTGCGCAAATATGAACCGGACAAAGCATGAAACTAACCGGTAGAGTCGCGGTGGTGACGGGCGGCGCAAACGGCATCGGCCGCGCGTTGTGCCGGCGGTTCGCGGCGGAGGGCGCGCGCGGTGTCGTGGTGGCGGACATCGACGCCGCCGGCGCGGAGCGGGTAGCGTCCGAAATCGGCGGGCTGGCCGTTGCGGCGGACGTGAGCCGTGAGCGCGATATCGTCGAATTGGTCAGCCGCGCCACGGCGGCATGCGGCGCGATCGATCTGTTTTGCTCCAATGCGGGAATCGGCATCGAAGGCGGCGTCGAAACATCCGATAGCGACTGGCAGCGCATCTGGAATATCAATTTCATGGCGCACGTGTATGCCGCGCGCGCGGTCCTGCCGGGTATGCTGGCGCGCGGTGAAGGCTATCTGCTGCAGACCGCTTCCGCCGCCGGACTGCTGACGCAGGTGGGTTCGGCTCCCTACGCCGTCACCAAGCACGCCGCCGTGTCGCTGGCCGAGTGGCTATCGGTCACTTATGGCGATCGCGGCATCCGCGTGTCCTGCCTGTGTCCGCAGGGCGTGCGCACCAACATGCTGGCGGAAGCCGAACAGGGACCGGGCCGCTTCCTGGTGGAAGGCGCGCTCGAACCCGAACAGGTCGCGGAGGCTGTGATCGTGGCGCTGGCCGAAGAGCGCTTCCTGATCCTGCCGCACCCGGAGGTCGGCGAGTACCTGCGCCGCAAGGCCGGCGACTACGATCGCTGGCTGCGCGGCATGCGGCGCATGCAGGCGAAACTCTAATGATGCCCGTGGCGCACGCTTTAGCGTGCCGGCGGGACTTTTAAGTCCCGCTCTGGAGTTTGGACGATCAAAGCCTATGTGGCTGGCGTTACTGGGGGCTGCTTGCTGGAACCTGGGGGCTGGGGGTTAGGGGCTTGGGGCAGGGGGCTGGAATTGGTGCGGGATGCTTGCTGCGGGCGGTATTTGGGGACAGATTTGGCGGACTGCTTGGGGTCGTATGCAAGGTTGTCAAAGAGCAGGGGGGCAGGTGGCTAGCGGGTATCCTGGGAGGGGGGCGCGCAAGAGAGCGGCTGGGAGGCCGCGGCGCCGGACATTACGTATGCGGGCGGCGGGGCGGGCCGGTGCGCGGGAGCTGTGACGGCGGGCTCGGTTCGCACCGGCTGCACGGGCTCAGGCTGAGTGAACTCAGGCTGGGTGCGGACGCGGCGCTCGTTTTGTAACTGCTTCAGTTCGCGCATAGCAGTGCTGAAGGAGCGGTCGAGGCGGGCGCGCTGGGCCGAGACGCGATCAAGCAGGGCGAATTGTTCCGTGCCCGGCTCGGTGACGGTAAAGACCCTCTCTTCAATGCGATCCGTGCGCATGAGCAGCCAGTGGGCTACGGCCATGCGTTCGAGCAGGATTCTTTCGGTGGGGGCTTCGGGCTGCCACTCGGATGCGAGGACATCCCAGAGCTGCTGGTAGGCGGCTTCGTCTTCGAAGGGGAGGACGACGATGCGCGCGCGGAGTCCGAAGGTGAGGGCGTTGAGGCGGACGGCGGCCTTGCCTTCCGGAGAGACGGGACCGGTGGCGTGTTGCGCGTTTTCGCGGTTGGCCTGGTGTTGTTTGCTAACTAGAAATCAGCATGAGTTATTCCTTGGATTTGAATTTGGGGATGGGATGATGCGTCCATACCCGATTTCATTTTAGGCCGTGGGTGATGGGAACGGCGGTATGTGGATGACGGGGGATTAATAAGTGGGGCTGGTGCAGCTAGATGCGGGGTTGGATTATATTTTGCAGATTGGTGACCATACCGGCAGCGGGACTTAAAAGTCCCGCCGGCACGCTGAAGCGTGCGCCACGGCAAGCGCTACCGTGAAATCGTTGCGGTCTGCACCCATCTTCGAGCCGAAACCCGCCTTACGGCACCCGCTGGTAACTGATAAAAGCGATCTTGCGGCTATCGGGCGACCAGCTCGGGCCGCTCCCTTTTCCCCCGATGAATTTCGCCAGCACTCGTACCTTGCCGTCCTGCGTCGAGAGCACTCGCAGCATCACGTCCTGGTCCTCGGGAATACCCGCCGCGATCGCGCTGGTGGACAGAAACGCGATGTTCCGGCCGTCGGGCGAGACTTGCGGAGAGAAGTTGTGAAAGCCGTCCGACGGAGGATTCGTCCCGGTAGCGATCGGGCCCGAAGACGCCATTCCGGCGATACCCAGAGCCTCCGGCTTGCCACCTGCCGCCAGGATCATCTCGAATACGCCGTCGCTATGAAACATGATGGCGTCGTTGGAACGCCAGACCGGCGACTCCAGGCGTCCCTCGGTGGCATAAACGGCCCGCCGGTCACCCGCGAGCGGGACCGTTTCAAGCGTGCTATACAACTTGGGCGGCGAGGCGGAGGCCGGCGCGCCAACGGTCAGATCGACGTTCGAGAAAACGGCCTGCTCCACCGTATCTTTATTGTGCGAGCAGACGCCGATGCCCACGTAGAAAGGATCGTGGATCGGGATGCGCATCGAACCGCCCGAGAATTTCAGATCTTCACCCTCCCCCGCTACCCAGATGTAAAAGCTGTCGCCGCGCTTCGCGATGCGCACGCGAACCGGCGCTTTGGTGGCCGATTGGATTTCGGTAGTTTTGGCGCCCTTTTCGTCGCGCGCTTGCAACGAGGTGAGGCCGTCGCCATGGCGCGCCACGTCGGCGTACGGCGAATCCGCGTCCAGGCTTTGGCGGATCATCAGTACGGCTTTGCGGTGCCCTTCCTTGCCGGATCCGATGAACGAGATATCCGCCGCCAGAGAGACATCGCCCGATACCTTCTTCCAAACGAATTGGAACGCGTCCGTGCCGAACCACATATTCTCGCCGCTGCCGGACAGTGTGTAGGTGCGTTTGGTCGAATCGTATTCGATCGCGCCGGGGTGCAGCACCGTGCCCAGGTCGCCATGATCTTCGAAGATTCCGAGCGGCGTGGCGGCGGCCGCATGGATCGGCTGTAGGAAATACGCCAACGCCAAAACAATCGAGTGAGTGCGTATCATATTGTTTTCCGCCTTTCGCTATTGCCGCGAGATCACGTGCGGGTTCGCATACAGCGCGCGCAAGGCATCCGGCCGATCGGCCCCGCTCGCCAAGAACCAGGCCCACTTGGCGGGCTGTTCCAGCATGCTATCGGTCGGCTCCCAACCGTCCAGTCCCAGTCCGATGACTTTGCCCACCGCGAAACGCGACAGTTCCGCGTCGCGATGCCATGCGAACGGCGTTTTGCCGAGGTCTACCGCCAGGGCGTCGGCGTATGCCAGGCCGGGGAAGTAGTCGACGTATTGACCCGGTGCGTCGGGACCGAAAGGCATCCCCGGCGCCGTGGCGTTCCACACCCACAC
>JBEKIM010000123.1:0-15939 GCA_050011755.1 Bryobacteraceae bacterium
GAAAGCGCGTTCAAAGCCGCTACCTGGTTGTAGCGGTAGTCGACGTCGCGCACATCGAAAGCCAGTTCGGTCATCGCCCCAGCCATATTGCCAGAGTGGCCGCGCCCACGAACGCGGCCAGCCGCAGCCAGTCGTTCGCGCGCATCTGCAATTCGTCGAGCAGGCGAATCTCGCCGCGAAACCCGCGCGCCTGCATGGCCATGTGCACTTCGCCCGACACTTGCAGCGTCTTGCCCAGCAGCACGCCCGCGCTGGCGGCGGCCAGGCGCCGTCTGTCGGCCGGCCGGAGTTCGCCCACCATGCGGCTTTCCCGCGATTCGAACATATCGCGCGCGGCGGCCAGGAACAGGAACATATACCGATAGGTCATCCCCCGACTGGCCACCAGCACCACCGGCGCGCGAAAGTAGCGGAGCGCGCGCAGCAGCCGCGTCCAAAGAGTAGACAGGATGAGCAAAGCCGACAGCGTGGCCGCGGTTTCGCCGCGCAGGATCAGGAAGCCCGCGCTACGCAGGCCCTGCTGCGTCACCGGCCATGCCAGCCACGGAATCCGCCAGATGGCCGCGCCGGGCGTCAGAAAAATCGCGGGCAGCGCGATCGCTCCGGTGAAGGCCAGCACCGCCAGCCAAACCCGCGCCGCCAGCAGCCGCATCGGGATATGCGAAAACAGCGCCAAAACCACGCCCAGCGCCAGGATTCCCGCCAATACGCCGAGCCGATGCACGGTCACCGCGGCGGCGATCAACGCCCCGATCCCGATCAGCTTCACGCGCGGATCGAGACCCTGCAGAAAGCCTCCGGCCACCGCCATATCTTCGGCGAAAAGCGCCTGCCCGGTGGCTTCCACCAATCCGCGGGCGGTCTTCTCCACGAAGCCTTTTCGGCGGAGGCGCCCGGCCGCGGGCGGCCGCAGGGCCAGCAGCCAATTCAGCAACAGCGCCAGCGCCACGATCAATCCGACTCCCACCATCGCGGAAACCAGATAGCCGAACGATGCGCTGCGAATGAACGACGGCGCGTAGCGCGACAGCGGCGCGGTCCACAGCGATGAGAGCCGCTCCAAACCACGCGGCGCGGCGGTTGGCGGCGCCTGATTGCGGGATGCCGCCGCAATCTCCCGTCTCGCCTGCGGATCGCTGAAATCCTGCGCGTTCCACTCGCCCCAGGCGCCGCCCACGGCCAGAATTCCAAGGGGCGTCAGGACGAGCAGCGCCGCCAGCCCCAGCCACAATTTACGCGCCGTGGGCAACGGGCGGGCATCCCGCGGCGATCGGACTGGCTCGCTAAAAGCCGGCGCATCGGGCGCGGTCTGGCGCAGCAACCCCGGATCGGTGCGCTGCAGATAGGCGACCATGCCCGAGGAGATCACCAGTTCCGCCAAACCCGCCAGCGTCAGGTGTCCGAGCATCATCGCGGGAATCGCGATCCGCAGCGGGTACGGCGCATACAACGGCGTTCCGGAGGCATCGTGAAACAACAGCGGCTGAATGCCGAATTCGACAGCCGCGCACAGGGCGGCCACGTGGATGGCCGTGTAGCCCGCGAGCCCGGCAGCCACCACGCGGCGAGTGGAGCCCAGAGCCGCCCGCCAGGCAATCAGGCGGTACATCGCATAGCCGACCAGAGACCCGGCAATCGCCATATTGAAGCAATTCGCGCCCAGCGCGGTAATGCCCCCATCGCCGAAGAATACAGCCTGAATCGTGAGCGCGATCGAGATGGCCAGAATGGACGCCCATGGGCCCAACACAATAGATGCCACACCCATGCCCACCGCATGTCCGGTCGTGCCTCCGGGCAGCGGCAGGTTGAACATCATGACCACGAACGAGAATGCGGCGAAGAGCGAGATCAGGGGAATGAGCCGCGCGTGCAAGGCGGACTTCACGCGCCGCAGCGCGACATACCAGAAAGGCGCGGCGGCGGCGGCCAGCGCGGCACACGTCGAGGGACTCAAATAGCCATCCGGAATGTGCATGCGCGCTCGAAGGAAGCATAGCACGAATGTAATCTTCGTGCGATGCCTTCCCAACTCACGACGGCCAACGTCTATTTGCATACATCGCCTCGCCGGCCGCGAACCAACTCTCCATCCAGAAGACCGGTCCCCTTCGTACCCATTACGAGTGAGCACTTCAAACTTAAATTCGAGGAGCGGGGCAGATGCAGAATAACGACGAGATCCTAAAAACGGTGCTGGAACCGGCACGCCGGACGTTTTTCAAGAAGCTGGGCAAGGTGGGGATGGGCGCCGCGGCCGGCGGCTTCGTCCTGAGTCACCTCCCGAGATTGCAGGCCCAATCGCCGGCCGCCCCGGACCAGCCCAACCAGATTCTGCTGGCCGCCCTGGTGGCCGAGGATCTCGCTACCACGTTCTACTACAACGGACTGGTGGGCGGGGTGATTCAGGATCCGGCTCTGGCCGGACCCGGCGGCACCGCCGCGAATCCCAGCGCCTCCGGCAATGTGCCCAACGTCGATTACCTCCGCGCCGCCATGGCCCAGGAAATCTCACACGCCAACCTGCTGCGCGCCGTGGGCGACTTCGGGACCGGCGCCGGCTCCGATCCCTACCAGATGTTCTATTTCCCGGATGGCACCTTCGATACGCTCACCGCCTTCATCGGTACCCTCGAGGTTCTCGAATCCGCTTTCATCGGCGCCTATCTCACCGCGGTTCGCGAATTCTCCGCGCTGGCCGCGCAAACCGCCAGTTCCGTGGCCGACGGACCCTACGGCGGCCCTTATAGCGCGTCCCAGCTCCAGTATTTCTCCCAAGTGGCGGCATCCATCATGGGTGTCGAAGCCGAGCATCGCGTGCTCGGCTCGGTGATTCTCAACGCGAATCAGCCGAACAACCTCAACTACGAACAGACCGACGGCCTGTTGACCGTCTACAACGGCCCCAATTCGGCGGTCTCCGCACTGACGCCGTTTCTGACTGCCTCCACGGGACCCGGTTTTTCGCTCGCCACGGCTCTGTCGCAGGCGTCGTCCATCGGCCTCGCATCCACCGGCAATCCGCCCGCCTATCAACCTGCCTCGCTCACCGCCAGCCCCAATCCGATTCCGGTGATCGCGGGACGCGGCGGCGCCACCACCATATCCTGGAATGCGCCCTCGGTAGCCGCCATCCAGTTGCGCGTCAACGCTCCGGACGGCGCGCTGTTCGCCGAAGGTCCCAACAGCGGCTCCATGATGACCGGCGTCTGGGTGACTAACGGCATGACGTTCTACCTGCAAAGTGCCTCCGGCGGCGATCCTACGTCGGCCGCCAACACCATTGCCACCTTGACCGTCAAGTTACAAGTCTCCTAGTTGGTTTCCCCCGCGCCGAAGTATGGGCTGGACCATCCAGCCCTGGGGGCCGGGCGGCCAGCGCGGCACTGCGCGCCGCTTGGGTGCGCGGCTTGCTAATCCCCGGAAACGGGACGCGCCAACGGCTGCTCAAAGTCCAGGCTTCCGGAGGCCACCCGCCGCCCGCGCCAATTCGTGAAGCACTCATGGATCACATGCGCCACGGTGCCCCGATTCTCTGCGATCGCCTTCACCCATGCCCAGGCGCCCTTGTTCGGGAAATAAATCCCGCGGAAAAACAGCCGCGCGATCAAGTGGCTGATCTTGTACGGCGCGGGCTCGTCGATCATCGAATCTAACGCGCCGCGCGTAGCCGCCGCGCTATAAGCGTTCGTCCAGGCATACTTGACCTCGTCCTGCACTTCGTCGACGGTCATATGCAACGGCGTATGCGCCATGTGAAAAGGCGCGAAATCCAGCCAGTGCTTGGGACGCGTCAGCCGCCCCTCTTTTTCCAGCCGCGTATAAAGAGGCGTGGCCGGAAACGGCGTGATCTGTCCGAAGACCGGCAGCACCGGCGGCCAGGTGCGCATCTGGCTCAACGTGCGCTCGGCGACGCCGGTCCTGTCGTTATCCAGGCCGAAAATGAACGAGGTGATGGCGTAGATGTTCCGCCGCGCCAGCCGTTCCAATACCGCGGCGTACTCGCCCGGTTTGTTGAAGCTTTTGTTGACGCTCGCCAGATTCGCCGGGTCGAGCGACTCCATGCCGATGAAGATCCAACGGCCGCCCGACTCCGCGATCAGGTCCACCAGTTCTTCGTCCCGCAACAGGTTGGCGCTGATCTGCGCCACCCAGTTCAGTTGCGCTCCCGCGACGATGATGTCGCGCAACAGCGACTTGGTGCGCTTCGCGTTGATGGCGAAATTGTCGTCCACGAAGAATACGGCCACCTGCCCTTTGGTCCCCCGCGCCCGCGCTTTCAAAAGCAGCAACTCGTCCACGATGCTCCGATTGGACCGGAAGCGGATCGAATCCCCGAAGAACCCGGTCACCGTGCAGAACTCGCATCCGTACGGGCATCCGCGCCCGGATTCGATGGGAATGATGTGGAAGGTCTCCCATCCGCATTTGTAGTGCGCCATGATGGGGCGCACGAAGCCCGGAATGCGGTTGAACTGCTGGATGTCGAGCGTGTCCCACGGGATCTTCGGATAACCCTGCAAGTCCGGTTTGTGTTCCTGCCCGAAGGCATCCACCGGCACGTATCTTTCCTTCAGTGCGCCGCGCGCCGCGTCGGCCACGATCTTCGGCCACGTCTCGTCCGCCTCGCCCAGCGCCACCGCGTCGGCATGCCGCGGTCCCCCGTCGCGCCCCAGCGCCTCGTCCGGCATTTCGGTGACGTGCGGACCGCCCATCACCACCGGGACCCCCGCGGCGCGCAGGGCGTCCGCCACCCGGTAAGCCTTCGCGATCATGCGCGTCATCGCCCCGATTCCCACCAGCCCGATGCCCTTTTCCAGCGCGAAACGGACGATCTCGGCATCGCTCATCGGTTGTGTGTTGCCGTCGATCAGCAGCACTTCGTGACCCGTGGGCGTCAAAGCCTGCAGCAGGAACATCCAGAGGTGCGGCATGAAGTTTGCGGTCACGCCATTGTCGGGATTATAGAGTAGAATTCGCACGGAGAGTCCCCTCGTATTCGTGTTCTTCTAACAACAGAACAACTTGCAGCGGTTCAGTCTGGTCACAATTGCTCACCTCGCCCCAAGGAACGCGGTCAAAATAGCTCACATTTCGCCGCTGTCGCGATGGTTTCGGGATTTACGCGGCTTAAGGGCGCGAGTGCGTCGGGTTGATGAAGCGACATTCGCCTTTTGATGCGGCCTTTCGACAAGCAGCGATCTACCGCAATCCATCTCGCCGGCGAAGGTACTCCCGGATCCCAAGTGACTTTGTGCGGAATTCACTGTGAGTGCTGGTTCAGCGTAGCACAGAGCGCGGCGGATTCCTGTGCCTCTTCACGGCGGTTTTACGGCAGCGCCCAATATCCTTCGCGCGTCTTGGCTTCGAGCTCCGGGCGGTCCTTCACCGTAACCCGGATCGCATGAAATTTGCCGGCCTCTCCGCCTTTCGGCTCGAAGCTGAGAATATACTGGCGATGCACCTCTTCGCCTACCAGTTGAATGGCATCTTCCAGGGCGTTCTTCTTTAGGAAATTCAGCGTTCGCCCCCCGGTAACCTTAGTGAATAAGTCCGCCAGATCCGGCTTGTGCAAGCGTACCAATTCGCCGATCGCATACATCGGATCGCCGGGCCCCAGATCCGGGGGCACTGGCGTGTCGTCGGGTTCCGGGCACAGATCGCATCTGCGGACTTTGATCCGCTCGTCTTCGGGTTTCAAATCCTCGGCGGTCTTGGGCCTCACGGTGAACGGCTGCAGGAGGGGCGAATAGGTCAGCCAATAAACCGCGGCGTTCATGCGCTCCACTTGCGCCATTACGTCGGTCAGCTTCGCCTGGCTGGCACGGTCGCGCTTCTCCGCGATCATGAGAATGATCCGCCGCCGGCCTTTAGGCCGTTGTTCCAGCATCGCCAGCGCCTGCCGCATGGCGTCCAACATATGGGCCTGGCCGCCTTCTTTGCGCAGCATGCGCAACGCGTGAATCACCAGGTCCGGGTCGTGCGTGAAGTCCTGGTGCAGTTGCACCTCGTCGCTGAATGAGATCACCGCCGTCTCCCCGGCATCGGCCGCCAACAATTGGGTGAACAGAATCCCCGTTCCGCCCAACTTATCGATTACCGCGCCGGAGTTGGAACTGGTCTGGACCGCCACCACCAGGTCAATCGGATAAGCCATCCAATCCATCTGTATCTTCTGCGGCACATTGTTGTCGTAGAGAATCAGGTCGTCCGGGGTGAGCCCATCCACATATTCCCCTTTGGAATCCGTCACGGTGGTAGGCGCAACCACCAGCGGAACCGTGCTCTTGAACTGCGCCGGGGCGGTCGATGAAAGCAGCAGGATCGTGACGGCAAGACGCATGCGCAATAAGCTAAGCAGCTTTGTGTCCTTTCCCGGAGCAAGCCGCCGTCAGTTCGCGCGTGCGGCCGGCTCAATCGTGACGCCGTCCACATCCGCATCTTCGACGGTAACGATCCTGGACCCCTGCACCGCGTTTCCGTCGATCGTGAAGTTGGCTTCGAGGAGCCACACTCCGGGCGGCACTCCCGAGAACGAAAAGCTCCGATTCCGGTCGTCCCATGCGGCGTTGAAGAATTGCATCCCGGCCACCGGCTCGCCCGGCAGGCGCAGCCAGAGCGAAGGGTTCTGGGAGGCGGCGGGAACCCGGCCGCGAATTTGGTAAGAGGGAGCCACGTGCAATTGCAGTGTGAGTTGCACCCCGGCCCCGGTCTTGGCCTGGATGGCCCTCGCCGATCGCAGGTCGGCGGCGTCCGGATAGAAGCGGACAGCGTAGGCCCGAACCTTCGCCTGGTTCACCAACGCGCGGGGGCCTGCGAACTCGATATAGTAGCTGCCCGCCTCCAGGCCCGCCAGCCGGAACTCACCGCTTTCATCCACCTGCAGATCGCGCTGGAACTCGATCCCGCCGCCCTTGTCGGGAACCACTCGGAGCAGTTTGATCCACGCGGCGATGCCTGTCCCGCCCGGGTCCACGATGCTGCCTTCGATCACCGCCTGAGGGGTAAGCCGCAGCACGATCGGGGCGCTCGCCTCCACGTCCGAAATTGGAATCGTAGCTTGCGATTCCGTTCGGTTTTGCCCTCCCAGATAGCCGGTCTTCTCGCTCCATATCAGGCAGGGGACACCCGGCAAATTTCGCACGCCAAACGTACCCTCCGAGTTAGTAAGGGCGACCAAAGTGACGGGCCGATCGCTTCCCGGAGGAGTGAGTTGTACGAGCACCCGCGCGCGTTCTATGCCCTCGCCTGTCAGGAAGTCGACCACGCGGCCGGTGATGTTGCCGGCCGCATTGGCGGCCAGCGCGGAGGCCATTCCGCATACCGCGATCCAACCCGGGAGCCGGCTCATTGCACAACTCCGGACCGGAATAGGGGGACGATCGCGGCGCTATGTTCGCCGCGGGTCAACACCACGGTGGTTCCCCGATTCCGAAGCTCCGACAAACTCGGCGGCCCGGTAAATCCTAGCTCTTCCTGGCTCCAGGCCCACAGCAGGTACCGGCCAGCCGCGAGGCCCACGATCGAGAACTTGCCGTCGTCGCCTGAAATGGACATGAACGTATCTCCTGGCGATTCCGCGGTTCCGCTCAGCAGCAGCATCACGCGCGCCAGGAGCGCCGGTTTACCCTGCGAGACGACCGTGCCGTCTATGGCGGCGCATTGCGTAGAAACGGCAACATCCAGGCGCGCTTCCTCGGCGGCGGTGAGCGTCACTGTACCTTGCAGGACTTCCTGGCCGCCGAATTTGACCGACTCGACGCAAAGCGGACCATTCGTGCGTGTCTGCAGCCAGTAAGTGCCCGGTTCAAGGGATTCGAAATCCCGCGAACCGTCGGGCGCGGTCTGCGCCCACCTTGTCCATGACGCCGCTGCGGTGCTGCGCAGTCCGATGCCGACCGCATCGGCAGGTGCCCCGCTGGGCAGATTGTGCACCGCCGCGTCGATTCTGGCGGGCGGTTCCAGCGCGATCTCCACTTCACCTGCATCGGCGGCTTCCACCTGGACAGTTTGCCTCCCAGACCAGCGCAGGGGCGTTCCCCCCGTCGCCGTCGAAACACTGGCCTCGATCCGGTAGCGGCCGGGCTCCACGCCCTCGAATTCAAAGGTTCCCCGCGCCAGACTGGTGCCTGTGGAACGCGGTTCCGGGACTACGCTTAAACCGTCGTCGCGCACCAGCGAAACACTGGCGCCGGTTTCGGAAGGGATATTCGTGACGCGCCCGCGCACGGAAAACGCGCGCGCGGCAGCCAGCACCACATCTTTTTGTACCCGCTGGGCGGACTCAAGCACAAAAAACGCGGGAGGCCTGGCGGGGACGCAGGAGCGCTGGTAGTAGCGCGCCTCGTGGGCTTGGAAGTCCACGATGCCTGGCTGAGGCGCAATCGCGCCGGGAGCGTTGGCGCCGTTCGGATTGGGTATCACCGCGGCGCAAACGGCGTAGGCCCCGGGATGTAGTCCATGAATCCGATACTGGCCGCGATCGTCTGTGTCCGCTGTCTGAACCACGGAAAAAACCACTCTTCCATCCTGCCAGCCTCCCTGAAAGAGGGTAATACCGGCATGCGCGGCCGGATCGCCGAATTCATCCCGAACGAAGCCAGTGACGACCGCGTGCGGAACCACGCGGAACAGGACTTGGGAGCCTTCCTGTTTCGGCCCGGCCGGAGTGGTGACGACATCGTCCGAATTGGGCAGTTCGTGGTAGAAAACCGTTCCCCCGTGAAGAATTGCGCCCAGAATATACTGGCCTTCGCCAAGACCGTTGAAGACGAACAGGCCCTCGGGATCCGTGGTGGCCGGATCGCTCGCGGCTTTCCATTTATCGTCGGAAATCGTGATTTGCAAGCCGGCCATAGGCCGGCCGTTTTCATCGACCGCGCGGCCGTGCAGAGAAAAACCATCCGCGGTGGGTTGCGCCGGAACAATCAGGGGAACCCAGCCGAACAGAGCCAAGCCGATGCCGCACGCCCTCAACACGCCAGGTCCTCCTCCGTAGTCAGATACAGTCTACCAGACCCGGCTCGATCAGGACGCCAGCGAAATAATCAGGCCCCCAATGGCAATAAAGCCGCCTCCCACCAGCACGGCTATGCTGGGCTTCTGATGGAAGACTAACCATGAGATGATCTGCGCAAATAGAAAGAAGAACACTACATAAAGGCCAAGTAACCGGCCGAAATCCCATGGAGGCGAATTCACCGTCCAGCCGTAGAGAAACAGAACGGCCGCCCCGGCGAGAAAGAGCAGGAACCGGGGGACAGCCGCGGCAGAATGCAGGCCCAGCCGCACTAAGGCGTCGCCACCGGCTTCGAGCAGGGCGGCCAGAGCTAATACAAGAAGTATGACGCTTTGTCTCATGCGTGACGTGCCACCAGCAGCAGCAATCCGAAAACGACAATCGGGATCATGGCCAGCATCACATAGAAGAGTACCCGGCGCCGGCCCGGTGTACGCCGCTTTTTCCAATCCCGCAGCGCCGGGCGCTCGGCCACTCCCACCTGGTCCAGGTGCTGCAGGTCCCAGGCAAATTCGTGCGCGCTGGCGTACCGGCTCTTAGGATCCCGCTCCAGCGCGCGATAGATAATCTCCTGCAGTTCAAGCGAGATACCCGGATCGGCTTCGCGCGGCGGCACCGGGTCGTTGAGCACGCGGTCGTTCATCAGCAGAAAGGGATTGTCACCCGAAAACGGCGTCTTGCCCGTGAGCATTTCGTAGAGCATGATACCTAGCGCGTACAGATCGCTGCGCGCGTCTCCACGTTTCCCTTTCACTTGTTCCGGTGAAATATACTCGGCGGTTCCCATGACTTGCGACAAGTTGGTGAAGGTCAGCCGGCGCGATCCCGATTTGGAAGCGATGCCGAAGTCGATGAGCTTCACCCGGTCCCGATCGTCGACCATGATATTGTCGGGCTTTAGATCGCGATGCACCACGCCCTGCGTATGAATGTACTCGAGCACCTCGGCGATACGCGCCGCGATACGCACCGCGCGCTCGGCGGGAAGCTTCCTTTGTTCGTTCAGGATTTCGCGCAGCAGGCGGCCCTCCACCCACTCCATCACCATATAGAGTTGGCTGCGTTCGTCGTCGCCGAAGACCTTCATCACGCCCGGGTGATCCAGCATCTTTCCTATCTCTTCCTCACGGCGGAAGCGATCGAAAAACACCGGATCGCTCTCCATTTCCGGATGGGGGATCTTAATGGCCACCGTGCGGCCCGTGCGCGAATCCGTACCGCGGAAGATAGATGCCATGCCGCTGCGCGCCACCAGCGCATCGATGCTGTAATGGTCGAGTTGGCCGCCCGCTTGGACTGGAGACATGGTCAGTGCATGGCGACCCTGAACCGCCGGATGGCCTGAATATCGATATTATCGCTCCCGCGAGGCCGCGCGTGCAATAGACTTAGCGGAGCTTGTAAGGCCGCCCGCGGTACATGCCGACCCGCTCGACGCCGCGAACGCGAATCGCCTGGATGCTGATATTATCGCTGCCGTCGTTCGCGTTGGCTAAAGCGGCCAAGTCGCGCACGGCAACCTCCAGGTTGCAATTTCGCGCGAGGATGCGGCCAAGATCCTTTACGTCCACCGCATTATGCAAACCGTCGGAGCAAAGTACAAACACGTCCCCCGGTAGCACCTGGCAGCCGCCGGTCTCCACCTGCACGAAGAGACTATTTCCCAGCGAGCGGGTAAGCAAATGCCGGGTGTCCGCGGCCGAGGCTTCCCTCGTGGAAAGGATTCCCAGGCGCAGTTGTTCGTTGGCGACCGTGTGATCCCGGGTGAGCACGCTGACATGGCCTCTCCGGATCAGATAACAACGGGAGTCTCCGGCGTGGCACCACACCGCACGGTCGAACCGGAGAGCGCAGGCCACCACGGTGGTCGCCATATTGACGCCTCCTGGAGCGGCGGCCAGCCCGGCGTCCAGCACCTGCGCGTTGGCAGCCTGGATGAGCTGGGTCAGCAAGCCCGGCAAAGGCTCTCCCGGCGGGGCGCCCCGAAAACCTGCGGCTATGCTTTCCACGGCAACGCGCGAAGCCACCTCACCGCGATCCTGCCCGCCAACGCCGTCCGCCAACACAAACAACCACCCATGCCTGCGGGCTTCGTCGGGTGTCGCGGGGACAACCGAACCAAGATAGTCTTCGTTGTGTTCACGCACCCGGCCGGGGTGAGAACACTGCGCGAACTCCACGTCGAGCATCGGCCGCCCTCAAAGCGATGGACGGCCCTTTGTTCCGTCGTTCACACTACCTCGGACCGGACGCCGACGAGCGTCGTCCGCCCGGACACCTTACTCGCGCGGACAAAGTAGATTCCGCCATATATAGCCCATACCAGGGCGACACCTAGCGCCAGTAGCGGCTCCATCTTTGTACCATAGCCCATAAACGGCCCGATCAGGTAGAACGCCATGCAGGCCAGGTTGGCAACCAGGCCGAACACGGGAATCAGGAGGTGGCGAACGAAGCTGAACTTCGGGTGCTTATGATACGCCACCAGGCAGATCATGCAACTCAGTCCGTAGAGCAGGAAAGTCCCGAAATTCGAAGCCAGGGTCATGGTCAGCAGCGAATTGGGCAGGGAGGCCATGGCATCGTGCGATGTATACCCGAAGCTCGACCAGAAGCCTTGCGGCAGCGCCTTAATCGTGGCGTCGGAAAGCGCGCCCGCGTCGCCAAATGGCATGATCACGGCAACACAGCCAATCACAGCGGAAATGGCGGCCAAGACCCAGATGGCGCGATGCGGACTCAGGTTCTTGGCATGCAGTTCGCCAAAGTATCCATGCAATTCCCGATCTTTGCCCATGGCATAAGTGACACGCGCGCCCGTGTTCATACACGACAGGGTCGTGCCGATCAGGGCGAGAAACACGGTGAATGCCTCGCACAACATGAAGATCCGGCCGCCCCCCGGACCAAAGAGCGCCGTGCCCACCACGATCATCATATCCCCCAGGGGCGCCGCCGACCCCGCTGCGCTTTGCATGGTGTAACCGCTGCTCAGGAAATAGTTGGCGGCAAAGTACTCGAATAAGTAGCAAAACACGCCCTGCACCAGCAAAGAAACAAGCACCGCTATGGGAATGTCTCGTTTGGCGTTCTTGGCCTCCGCTCCCATGGCCGTGACTGACTCGAAGCCCACTAGAATCAGAATGGCAACCGTAGCTTGGATAAATGCCCAGGCCAGATTGTGGAATCCCACGACGGAAGAAGCTTTGGCATGCGTCAGGAAGTTGCCTTTTTCGTCTTGTGCCGGGTAACTGACATGGTAGGGCACCGGCTTTCCAGCCGCATCCAGTTTCGCCTTCGGCAAGCCGTTCGCGTCCCGTACAATCGTCTCCGTGGTTTGACCATTCGCGACGGTCTTCTCGGTGGCGAACTCATAGCTATAGGCTTCGCTGGACGTGGCGTCGAACTGATACGCAATCGTGCCTGGCGCGTGATTGACGCGGTAGCCCAGCGCCAGTACGGAGAACAGTACCAGCGCGCTGATCTGAATCACGTTGATCGCCACGCTGACGGCCGTGGAGCCGTTGATGCCGCGATGGGCGATATAGCCTACCAGAAACGCGAACGCAATAGCGACCACCATCATGAAGGCCGGACCCGGATTGGAGGCGCTCATGAAATTAGGCCATATCGTGCCGACCAGGTAACCGCACAGGATGCCCATCACGCCAACCATTACACCTGGATAAACCCAGTAATAAACATGTGAGCCCCAACCCACAATGAACTTCGAGAGACGCGCGTACCGCCAGGCTTTTTCGTGATTCAGGAAGGCTTGCTCCGCAAAGTAGTAAGAGCTGCCGGTCCCCGGATATAGTTTAGCCATTTCCGCGTAGCAGACCGCGGTCGCGAGACACAGTAAGAGGGCCACGACGATGCCGATCCACATCGAGGGCGACGTGACGCCGGTAGTCGCCTGTATCTGAAAAGTCAGCCAAAGAAAGGCGCCCGGGGCGATCAGCGCCATCGCATTCATGGTTAAGCCGGTTAGGCCTAAGGTGGACTTCATCTGGACTGGAGCGTTATCGGCCATGCAGTCTTCCCCCTTTTGCAGAAATGATTCCGATGCTGGTATCATAGTCGGAACTTAGCTCGTGACGAAGCGGAATCTTTCTATCGCGCTCATAAAGAATTTATATGGCTAGACTTATGGGAACGGTAGAAAATAGCGATCTGGCCGTTGCGCCGCTTACTCGCGGGAATGCGGGTTTCGCGGCCGCGGAGATCCTCCCATGAAGGTCCTGGGCTTCCTGATTTTAGTAGCGGGTTGGGCGATCGTGCTGGCGGCGGTGGCGCTCTTGCCGGCAGCGCCGGCACGCAGCCTGTTTGTGACTGCGGGAATCGGCGTGGAAGTGTTGGGCTTGGCGTTGGCCGTCGGCGCCCATCGATCGCCACAGGGAGACGGCGAGTGACGCCTGCCTCCGTTTTGTGCCTGCTATTAATTCTCCTCGTGCCCTTAGCGGCCGCCGGACTCGCCTTGATCAATACCGGCTTGGGGCGTTCGCGTAGCGCGGCCCAGGCGATGCTGGCTTCCCTGTGCGTGATGGCGGTCGCGGTAATTGTATTCGCTCTGTGCGGCTTTGCGTGGGAAGGATTCGCGGCGGGCGCCGCGCACACCGTGCGCCTGGCGGGGAGAGATTGGAACTGGATCGCGGCGGAACCGTTCTTTCTACGGGGGCGCCCCCTGGACGGCTCGCCCGCGTCGCTATCGCTTCTGTTACAGATGATGAGTGTGGCGCTGGCGGCATTGATTCCGCTAGGCAGCGGGACCGACCGCTGGCGCCTGGGCGCCAGTTGCGCTTCCGCCGCGCTGCTTGCCGGGTGGACCTATCCCCTGTTCGCGCACTGGGTTTGGGGCGGCGGCTGGCTCGCCGGGCTCGGCGTGAATGATGGCGTTGGTCATGGCTTTCTGGATGCCGGAGGAGCCAGTTGTATCCAATCGGTGGGTGGCTTGACGGCGCTTTCCATCGCGTTGATCCTGGGTCCGCGCCGGGGTAAGTACACCATCGACGGCCCGCCCGCCGCCATTCCCGGCCATGATGCGGTGGCCGTTCTGTTTGGCTGCTTTCTCGCGCTGCTGGGATGGCTGGGATTGAACGGCGCGGGCGCTATGCTGTTCGCCGCCGCTGAACCGGGGCGCGTGGTGCTGGTCGCGGTGAATACGATGCTGTCCGCGGCCGGCGCCGTCCTGGCCGCTGTGGCCGTCACCACCGTGCGTTTCGGCCGGCCGGATTCCTCCCTATGCGCCAATGGGTGGGTGGGCGGTTTGGTGGCCGGCAGCGCGGCATGCGCGTTTGTCGCTCCGCCGGCCGCGGCCGCCATCGGTGTCGTAGCCGGAGTCCTGGTTACCTTTACCGTGGCTTACATTGAGTGGCCGCTTTCGATCGACGACCCCTGCGGCGCGATTTCGGTACACGCCGCCGGTGGCTTGTGGGGCGTGTTGGCCGTGGGCGTCTTCGCGCGATTTCCGGACAACGTCGAAGGCCAATGGCTGGCACAGTTTGTCGGAGTCGCGACCCTGCTCGGCTTCGTCTTACCAATGACTTATTCGCTGAACTGGCTCTTGAACCGGTTTTACTCCCAACGCGTCGCGCCGGAAGGCGAGCGCCACGGCATGGACCTGCATGAATTAGGCGCGGGGGCCTACCCGGAGTTCGTAACCCACACCGAAGAAATCACACAGTTCTAACTTCGCGGAATTCGCCGCGCGCGCTTTTATTTGTGCGGGGCCACGTACGCAATGAGCCCAAGCAAAACGGTCGGCTGCGTTTTGGAGCCGGCGCCGGGCCTGGATGTCTGGAAGAACGGTTGGTCGGACCAGTCGTTGCGGAATTCCAGGCGGCTCATCAACCAGCCGGACATCTTGTATTCGCCGGTGAGAGTGAACTCTTCGACATGCTGCGCCGTACCGGTAGAGAACCCGTTACGGTCGTCGAAATACTCAAGCCGGGAGGCGACTGCATACTTCTTCCCGATGGCATACCGCGCCGCTACCGCCACACCGGCCCACACACTGGCGCCCGGTCCCACGTTCTTATCGCGGCCGTAGTCGCCGTTGATGTAGTAGCTGAACTTGTCTGTCGCATTGACCTGAATCACGGTATCCAATAGGTTGCGCAGCCCCACCGTGGTGCGGGGCTTTTCGGGCCCTACGTAGTAATTGTTGGTCCAGGTGACTTTCTTCCAGGCGTACGCCCCGTTGACTCCGGCAGTCTTCCCACTATTGAGTGGTTCTATATCATTCCAGCCGTTCACTACCTGCACGCCCGCGGTAAAGTGAGCGCCGATGGGCAAGGTAGCGCGCACGCCGAAGTGCAAGTAAGGAATGGCCCACGCGAAGAGCAGCGAACGGGAGTAATTCCAGTTCTGGTTGGTCTCAATGACTTCCGCGCCCGCCGAAGTGACGAATTCTCCAGCATCGACCTCGAGGCCATGCCACGATTTGGGTTTGACGCCGACATATGCCTGCTTGAAGTAATTCCAGGCCCGCGGATCCCGGCTGGAGCCGTGGATCGCGTCGAATGTCTCGCCGAAGCCCACATCAAGATGAAAGCCCAGCGGCGCCGGCGCGTGGTCGATGGTGATCATTCCCATGTTCACGTGGGCCGTATCGGCGCGCAGATCGAAGTTGCGCAAAGCGTTAAATCCGGACGCCGGGTCATTGGCGTTCCAGTCCACATAGCCGTCGAACATAAAGCTGAAGTCCGTACCCCATTGCGTCAAAGGAGACTTAGGCGCGGCAGCCGGCGCGGCCGGCGCGGCGGGCGCATCTTGCCCAAGTGCGGGATATGCCGTGACAACACACATCAGGCTTATGCACAGACAGAGACAACGGTTCATTTGTTCCTCGCGGTTGGAAATGTATCCGGCGCAGCCTAATGGCTTAGGGTCAGTCTAGCCACATAAAAAACTTATAGCAA
>JBEKIM010000124.1:0-15919 GCA_050011755.1 Bryobacteraceae bacterium
TCAACGCCCTCACCTTCGGACTCCGCGCGCGTTGCGTCGTCCTCATCCACGAAGACGAGGCCGCCTACCAGCAACTCTGCGATGTGCTCGAATCCGAGTGGCAGCCGCAAGCCCCCACCGAAGAAATCCTGCTGGAACGTATGGCCGTTGCCCATTGGCTGCTCATGCGCACGGACAGGATTGAAGAGCGGGTCTTTACCGGCACCGACCCGGGCGCGGAACAATTCGCCCTGCTCGATCGCATCTCCGCCCAGCGCGCCCGCCTCGAGCGTTCTTTCAGCACCGCCATGCGCGAACTAAAGCAGTTGCAAAACGACCGCCGCGCCCGCACCCAGCCGGAGGGCACTCAGCCTGAGTTCACTCAGCCTGAGCCTGTGCAGCCGTTGCACACCGAGCCCGCCGTCACAGCTCCCGCGCACCGGCCCGCCCCGCCGCCCGCATACGTGATGTCCGGCGCCCCGGGCGCCCAGTCACTCTCATGCGCCCCTGTCTCCCCGGATACCCGTTAGCCACCTGCCCCCTGCTCTTTGACAATCTGGCAAACGACCCCAAGCAGTCCGCCCAAGCTGTCCCCAAAAAACCGCCCAGCCCCGCATAACCAACCATCAGGAACCCGCAACCCACCACCCGGAACCCACCACCCGGAACCCAGCACTAATAGATTCACCCAGATAGGCTTTGATCGTCAATCGCCCGCGGATGATGTCCAACAGCGGGACTAAGTCCCGCTGTTTGCGAAGCCGATCCGGATCCGCATGGCTCCTGTATACCGGTCCGCGGCGCCGTAATATCCAGTGAGCTCGAGCCGGTCCTGCGCCGCGGCCGTCGCGCCTTCCAGGAAAATTACGTTTGGTACGGCGCCTACGCGCTCCCACGCCATGCCCGGCAGGATGAAGGGCTTATCGCATCGCGCCACCACGCGGCGCGGATCGGTTTTGTCGAACAAGATCCATCCGGGGCCGTAGACCAGCTTGTCGTTGGCGCCGTTGTAGAGCAGCAGGATGCCCGCGGGCGTCATTAGGGGCGGCGGCCCGGGTTCCATCACGCGCTCGTCGAACGCCCCCGGACGGCGGTCGAGGACCGGCAATTTGGTGGCATCGGACCAGTGCAGCAGATCGTCCGAACTGGCCAGCCCCATATAATCGCGATCTTTCCCGTCGGCATCGTGACGCGTGCCCAGATAGTACATCCACCATTTCCCGTTCACCCGCTCCGGCACGATAGCGCCCGACTTGGTCCATCCGGTAGTCCACGTGCCCCGGTACGCGGGCAGTACGACGCCGCGCCGGCTCCAGTGCCGCAGGTCGGTGGAAGTCGCCAGGCAAAGCTGCGCGTCGTGCAGGTTGTAGCCGGTATACGTCATGTAATAAGTCGTGCCGATCCGCAGCACGCGCGGGTCTTCGACCCCGCCGCCCTTCTCGTACGGCGCAGCCGGCACGAGCACCGGCTGGGGATCGATCTTGAAGTGCAGGCCGTCCGCCGATTCCGCATAGCCGATGCGTGACGTGCCCCGCGCATCGCGCGCGCGGAACAGCAGCACCGTTCTACCCTCCACTCGGATCGCTGCCGGATTGAACGCGCCGGCTTCCATCCATGCAGGCGCGGCCGGCTTCAGCACGGGTTGCTCGCTCAGCCGTTGCGCTTCGACGGTGACCGCGGGCGGCGCCGCCAGCATCCCGGCAAACAGGGCCGAAATAATTCCGATAAGCATCGCTTAAAGTAATATACTGTCTTCTTGCCCCCGCGTAAACGCTATTTCATCCCCGGCATGCTGGCGGCCTTGCTGGCTGTCATCCTCGCTGCGCAAACGGCCACCCAGAAGCAGCCCCAGCCGATTGAGGATTACATCCGCAAGATGTGGGGCGTGTTAACCCGCTCGAATCGCAACCTGGCTTCGGCCGCCGCCGATCCCAAATTTAAACCACTGGCCAATGGGCGCTGGCCGGTCTACGTGCCGGCGAACGAGGATACCCGGCGGGTCGAAGACGGATTGCGGCGGGAGATGGAGCCGGGGGACTTCTCGAAGATCGAGATCCGAAAACTGCCGGATCTTGAAATTGGCCATATAAAGGATCAAGGATTGCTGTATCTGCCCCGGCCCTATGTCGTGCCCGGCGGCCGCTTCAACGAAATGTACGGATGGGATAGCTATTTCATCCAGCTTGGCCTGTTGCGCGATAACGAGGTTGCGCTGGCCAAGGACATGGCGGACAACTTCCTCTACGAAATCCGCAACTACGGCAAGATTCTCAACGCCAACCGCACTTACTATCTGACTCGTTCGCAGCCGCCTTTCCTCACTCAGATGCTGCTGGGGGTGTACCGGCGGAACAAGGATCCCAAGTGGCTGGCGGAGGCTATGCCGGCCGTCGAATCGTATTACCGGTTCTGGACCAGCGAGCCTCATCTGACGCCCGCCACCGGGCTGTCCCGTTATTATGACCTGGGCGAAGGGCCGGCGCCCGAGTCGCTTTCCGCCGAGCGCGACGCCCAGGGACTGACTCATTACGACCGCGTGGAGGAGTATTACCGTACTCACACGGTTGCCGATTACGATGTCGGCGAATTCTACGACCAGAAGAGGAATATACTGACCGACCTGTTTTACAAGGGCGACCGTTCCATGCGCGAGTCGGGTTTCGATCCATCCAACCGCTTTGGCCCGTTCAGCGTGGATATCATTCATTACGACCCCGTGTGTCTGAATTCGCTGCTGTACCTGATGGAGCGGCAGACCGCCGAAATCCTGACGATTCTCGGTCGGGAAGCGGAGGCCGTCACGTGGCGGAAGCGCGCCGCGGATCGGGCGGACGCCATCAACCGGCTCATGTGGAACGCGCAGGATGGACTGTACTACGATTACAACTTCGCGCGGAAAACCGTGCGGCACTATCCGTTCCTGACGACCTTTTATCCCCTCTGGGCGGGCATCGCTTCCAAAGAACAGGCCGCCGCGGTAGAAAAGAATGTGGCCAAATTCGAGCGGCCGGGCAGTTTGGCCACCAGCACCTTCGAGAGCGGCAATCAGTGGGACCTTCCCTTTGGATGGGCGCCTTTGGAGATGATTGCGGTGGAAGGACTGCGCCGCTACGGCTACAACGCCGATGCCGATCGCATCTCGCAGGAGTTCCTCTCGCTGGTGCGCGACGAGTATCTCAAAGTAGGTTTCATCGTGGAGAAGTACGATGTCGTGCGCCGCGGCACCGACAGCAGTAGCATCCGCTTCGGCTATCAATCCAACCAAGCCGGTTTTGGATGGACCAATGCGGTCTACACACGGCTGTTGGATGAACTGGCAGCTAAAGACAAGTGAGGCATTAGTGAGCGTCGAAGATCACTTCAGAGAGATGTACGAACGAGGCTCGACACCGTGGGACATTGGCAAGCCCGACTTCAACCTCGTTCAGACAGTAGCGGCGATACCCATCAAACCCGGCACGGCATTGGAAATCGGCTGCGGAACCGGCGACAACGCAATTTGGCTGGCGCAACAACGCTTCCAGGTGGTGGGTGTCGATTCATCGGAGATTGCCATTCGGAAGGCTCGCGAAAAGGCTGAGAGAGCGCTGGCCCCATGTACCTTCGTTGTGCTGGATATCCTCCAGAGCCACGTCGCAGGCGCACCCTTTGGCTTTGCGTTTGACCGGGGCTGCTTCCATGTCGTGGGTTCCGGCGAACAGCGGGCGACATTTGCGAAACAAGTCCATCGTCACTTGGAAAACGGCGGCTTATGGCTCAGCCTGATTGGGAATGCCGATGAAGAACGTGCCGGTGAAGGCCCGCCACGACGGACTGCCGGAGAGATCGTGAATGCCGTCGAGCCTTTTTTTGAGATCCTGTCGCTCGAATCCGGCCATTTTGAAGCCAACCTGGCCTATCCGCCGAGGGCTTGGGTTTGCTTGATGCGGAAGAGACCGGTGGAGTGAAGCGCCCTGGTTCCACGCCCATGTTATAGGCCGCGTTTGCCCGGCGCCCAAGCCTCCTCCCGCACCACGCCCGCACCCTCCCGAATCGTCACCAGCCGGTCGGCCGGTACGTCCTCTATGCGTTCCCGGCCGCCGTTCGGCCAGCGTATCTCCAGGTCGGCCTTAGTGACTGCGCCCAGGCCGAAATGCAGCCGACGGTCGCTCGCCGAGTAAAAACTCGACTGACTCAGTACTTCCTGCGCCTGCACTTTGCCGCCGTAGTGGGCGGTCACTCGCGCGCCGATCGCGCCGCGGTTCGATCTGACTCCCTCCAGCCTGACTTTCAGCCAGTGACCGCCGTTTGTCACATCGTTTCGCAGCAGCGACGGCGGCTCGTTCAGATTCACAATTACCATATCGATATCGCCATCGTTATCGAAATCGCCGAATGCGCACCCCCGGCTGGCATGCGCCGCCGCGATGCCGGGTCCGCCCTGGTCCAGTAACTCCTCAAACTTCCCATTCCCCAAGTTGCGGAAGATTACGCGCGGCGTCTTGAATGGATATTCCGGCAGCTTGGCCCCCACCTCCGGGTAAACGCTGCCGGTTACAAAGAACAAGTCCGGATTGCCGTCGTTATCCAGGTCCACGATTCCGGCGCCCCATCCGATGAAGCGCGTCTCCACGCCCAGCCCCGCCGCGATGGTCGCATCTACGAAGCTTCCTTTTCCATCGTTTCTATATAGGATATTAGTGTCGTCCGCGAAGTGCGTCTTGAAGATATCCAGATTCCCGTCCAGGTTATAGTCGCCGATTCCAATGCCCATGCCGGCCTGCTCCATGCCATCTTCATTCAGGGCCACGCCGCTCTCCAGGCCGATATCTGTAAACGTGCCGTCGTGGTTATTGCGCAGCAGGAAGCTGGGCGTGGAGTCGCATGCGACGTAAATGTCCGGCCAGCCGTCGTTGTCGAAATCCGCGGCCGCGGAGGTCATCGGGTAGCCTTTCAGCTTTTGCACGCCGGCCTGCGCGCTCACATTTGTAAACGTACCGTTGCCGTTATTATGATACAGCGCCAGTGAGCCGGGCGGCAGACCGCGCGGTCCGCAGTTTACCGGAATGCCCTTCCAGTTACAGTTGGTATTCTCTCCCGGCTTAGGCACGGTAGCAAAATCGAATTCCAGGTAGTGCGCCACAAACAGGTCCAGGTGGCCGTCGCGATCGTAGTCCACGAAGGTGCAGCCGGATCCCCAAAGCGTTCCCGGCTGCTGCAGCCCGGCCTTGGCAGTGACATCGCTAAACGTGCCGTTGCCGTTATTGCGATAGAGAACGTTCTGGCCCCAGTAAGTGACGAATAAGTCATCGAACCCGTCGTTGTCGAAGTCCCCCACCGCAACCGACGACGCCCATCCGGAGCGTTTCAGCCCAGCCTGTTCGGTGACATCGGTGAAGGTTCCGTTGCGGTTGTTCTTGTAGAGCCTGTTATGCGCGCCCGCGGGCGGGTTATCGATAGAAGTGCCGCTGAGTATGAAGATATCGAGCCAGCCATCGTTGTCGTAATCGATAAACGCGACTCCGCAGCCCACTGTCTCCAGAATATAGCTCTTATGCGCCGCGCCGCCGTAGATCACGGGCGCGCGCAAGCCGGCTTCTTCCGCCACATCCACGAACCGCGCGCGCCACGGCAGCCCCGACGGATTCCCGCGCGGCATGGGTTTTACCCCGCGCGAAGAGATACCCTGCCCCCATGCGCGGACTGCCGGTGCGGCGATCAGGCCCATCCAGTCCCGCCGGGTCAAACCTCTGCTCATTTCCTCAAGTATACCGGCCCGGCCTGCCGGTCTGCCCCCGACTATACTGATGGCTATGCATCCACGTCTGCTGCTGCCGCTGCTCGCCTTCCTGTCCGCCATCGCCTGTCTTGCCGCCGACCTCCAGCTTTCGCGGCCGGTCCGCACGTGGGAGTTTCTCGACGCCAACGGTCCGCACGCGGGCCTGCTGGGCGCGGAAGACGGCACGCTGGAAGCGTATGTCTATCCATTGAAAATCTTCGGCGGCCTGAGACTGCGGCTAATCGCCGGCGGCCAGGTGATTCCCGGAGAAGCCATCGCACGCCGGATTTCGTCGCGCCCGGGATCTTACACCATTACCTACACGGGCGACGATTTTCAAGTCGACGAAATCCTGGTCGTGCCCATGAACGAACCCGGCGCGGTAATCCTGCTCGACGTGCGCGCCCGCAACCCGCTGCGCGTCGACGTGGAGTTCCAGCGGGACTTCCAACTGATGTGGCCCGCTTCCATCGGCACGGGCTACGCGCAATGGAACGCCGGCCTCAAGAGCTTCGAATTCGGCGCCGACGGCCAGCCGTACGCGGCCGTTTTCGGATCGCCCGATGCGTCGCTCGAATCTCTCGAATACGCCACGAATTATTCCTCCGCCATGCGTGAAGTGTTCACCCTCGGCGAAATAAAGGGGCACGCGCAGCGCGTGCTGGCGCTGGCCGCATCGATGAAGTCGTCCGATGAGGCTGTCGCCGTCTACCAACGTTTGACCGCGCGCGGAACCGAACTTGTCGCGGAGACGGAGCGCTATTACCGCGACTACCTGGCCAACACAATTGAGTTGTCGCTTCCCGACGCCCGCCTGCAGCAAGCCTATGACTGGTCGCGCATCAGCGTGGTGAAAGGATTCGTGGACAACCCGTTTCTGGGCCGCGGACTGGTGGCCGGCTATGGCCCCTCGAAGGGCGCTTACCGGCCCGGCTTTGCCTGGTTCTTCGGCCGCGATTCTTTCTGGACCTCATTCGCGCTCACCTCCGCGGGCGACTTCGCCGGCGCGCGTGCCGCCATCCAGTTCGTTTCTCATTTTCAACGCGACGACGGCAAAATCCCGCATGAGATCTCACAATCCGCCAGCCTGGTCGATTGGTTCAAACAATTTCCTTACGGCTTCGCCTCCGCGGACGCCACGCCGCTCTATGCCATCGCCACCGCCGACTACGTGCGGGCCAGCGGCGACATAGCCTTCGCCCGCGAACAGGCGCCGCGCCTGTGGAAGGCGCTGGCGTTCATGCGCTCCACGCTGGATGAGGCGGGCTTTCCGCGCAATCTAAACGTCGGCCACGGATGGGTGGAAGGCGGACCCCTGCTGCCCGTCCGCGTTGAGTTTTACCAGGCCGCCTGTTACGTCGAGGCCTTGCGATCCCTGGCCTTGCTGGCTCGCCTGCTCGGCGATAGTCCGCGCGCGCAGGATCTGGACGCGGAGTTCGCTCAAAAACGCCCGGATCTCGAAAAGCGATTCTGGCTGCCGGCGCATCGCTACGCCTTCGCGCTCGGCACCGGCGGCCAGCCCGTGGATCAGCCCAGCATTCTGGCTACCGTGCCCATGTGGTTCGATCTGCTGGACCGCCGGCACGCGCAGGAGACGATCGGCCTGCTCGCCGAGGAGCAGTTCGCGACCGACTGGGGCACCCGTATCATCTCATCCAGGAACCCGCTCTACGATCCGTCGGGCTATCATTTCGGCTCGGTCTGGCCGCTATTCACGGGCTGGGCGGCGGTCGGCGAATATCGCAATCACGCAGCCGAACCGGCCCTGGCGAATCTGCGCGCGAATGCGTGGCTAGCCCTCGACGGCGCGGGCGGCAACACCACCGAAGTGCTGTCCGGCGAATCTTATTCTCCGCTTTCCACCGCCTCGCCGCATCAGATCTGGTCCGCCGCCATGGTAGTTTCACCGCTGCTGCGCGGCTTGCTTGGCCTCGAAACCGATGCCGCCGGCCGCAAGATCGTATTCGCGCCGCATCTTCCCGCGGATTGGCCGACGGCCGGCGTGCACGGCATCCCGCTGCCCGGTGCGCGCGTGAATCTGGATATCCGGCGCGATGCCTCCACGATGCAACTCACAGTCGCCAATTCCGGCTCCGAGCCGATCCACCTGGAGTTCGCTCCCGCTTACCCGCCGTGCGCGCACGTGGATAGCGCCGCACTGAACGGCCAACCCGTCACCTGGAAGACCGATTCGGAATATCTGGATTGGCACCCGCGCTTTGAATTCGCGGCGCCTCCCGGCAAGAGCACGCTAAGCATCCGGCATCACGCCGTGTTCGGGTACGCGCTGCCCTTTTTACCGCCGCAGCTTGCCGGACGCAGCATGCAACTGAAGGTAGTGTCCGAACAGTGGACGGACAACGGCCGCCGGCTGGTGCTCACAGTTTCCGGCCGCCCCTCCCGCGATTACAGTTTGACCCTGGTAAACGGCGACCTGCTGGCAAGCGTCGAAGGCGCTACCCGGGAAGGGCCGTCCGGATTGATCGTGCGCATCCCCGTCGGCTCCACGGACGAGTACGCGAACCAGCAGATCGCCTTTGTGCTGCGCCAGTAAGTCGCTTCGTGGCGCACGCTTTAGCGACCCGCGGCGGACTTCAGTCCGCCGGTGTTCGGGGCATAGCCGGACTTAACCCGTGCCACAAAGAGCCGTCCCTAATACGGCCACTTCCAGTCGCGTATCTCCGGCAGATCGTCGCCGTGCTGGGCGATGTAGCGCTTGTGCTCGATCAGCTTGTTGCGCAGATCCTGCTTGATGTGCGCGGCGATATCGCGCAGGCGCGGCACGCGGTCGATCACGTCGCCGGCCAGGTGGAAGCGGTCCAGGTCGTTTAGAACCGTCATATCGAAGGGCGTCGTGGTGGTGCCGTTTTCCTTGTAACCGCGCACATGCATGTTGTCGTGATTCGTGCGCCGGTAGGTCAGCCGGTGAATCAGCCACGGATAGCCGTGGAAGGCGAAAACCACGGGCTTGTCCGCGGTAAAAATCGAATCGAATTCGCGGTCCGGCAAGCCGTGCGGATGCTCCGTGGAGGGTTGCAAAACCATCAGGTCCACCACGTTTACCACGCGGATCTTCAGATCCGGAAGATCGCGCCGCAGCAGGTCTACGGCGGCCAGCGTTTCGAGCGTCGGAACGTCGCCGCAGCAGGCCATCACCACATCCGGCTCGACGCCATTATCCGTGCTGGCCCATTCCCAAATGCCGATGCCCGTGGTGCAGTGTTCAATGGCGGATTCCAGGTCGAGATACTGGAGCGCGGGCTGCTTGCCGGCCACGATCACGTTGACATAGTTCCGGCTGCGAAGGCAGTGATCGGCGACCGAGAGCAGCGTGTTGGCATCCGGCGGCAGATACACGCGCACTACGCCGGCTTTCTTGTTGACCACATGATCGATGAAGCCCGGGTCCTGATGGCTGAAGCCGTTGTGGTCCTGCCGCCAGACGTGCGAAGTGAGCAGATAATTCAGCGACGCGATAGGCCGGCGCCAGGGTATGTGATGGGTGCTCTCCAGCCACTTGGCATGCTGGTTGAACATGGAATCGACAATGTGGATGAAGGCTTCGTAACAGGAAAAGAAGCCGTGCCGGCCGGTCAACAGGTAACCCTCGAGCCATCCCTCGCACATGTTCTCGCTGAGCACTTCCATCACGCGGCCATCCGCGGCCACGTGGTCGTCGTTCGCGTAAATCTCGGCTTCGGACATGCGGTTGGTGACTTCGAACAACGCGTCCAGGCGGTTCGAGGATGTTTCGTCCGGTCCTACCACGCGGAAGTTCGCGGCATCCGCATTGAGCTTCATCACGTCGCGCAGCATTTTGCCCATCACGCGCGTCGCTTCCGCCACGGTCGTGCCGGGCTTGGGAACGTCCACCGCGTAGTCGCAGAAGTCCGGCATCTTCAAATCGCGCAGCAGGAGTCCGCCATTGGCGTTGGGATTGTCGCCCATGCGCCGCTTGCCTAGCGGGGCCAATTCCTGCAATTCGGGTATCAACGTGCCGCGCTCGTCGAACAATTCCTCCGGCCGGTAGCTCTTCATCCAGTCTTCCAGCATCTTCAGGTGCGCGGGCTTGGTGGCCAGTTCGGCAAGCGGGACCTGGTGCGCGCGGAAAGTGCCTTCGATTTGTAAGCCATCCACGACTTTGGGTCCGGTCCAGCCTTTGGGCGAGCGCAGCACGATCATCGGCCACAACGGGCGCTTCGTCGCGGCGCCGGTGCGGGCCTCGCGCTGGATACCGCGGATCTCCTCCATGACCCGGTCGAAGGCCGCCGCCATCAGTTGATGCATAGTATCCGGATCGTCGCCTTCCACGAAGACCGGTTCGTGCCCGTATCCGTGAAAAAGATCCACCAGTTCCGCGTGCGGCAGGCGCGCCAGGACCGTGGGGCCGGCGATCTTGTACCCATTGAGGTGCAGGATCGGCAGCACGGCGCCGTCGCGCGCCGGGTTCAGAAACTTGTTCGAGTGCCAACTGGCGGCCAGCGACCCGGTTTCAGCTTCGCCGTCGCCCACCACACAGCAGGCCAGCAGGTCCGGATTGTCGAACACGGCGCCATAGGCGTGCAGCAACGAATAGCCCAATTCGCCGCCCTCGTTGATGGAGCCGGGCGTCTCGGGCGCCACGTGGCTGGGAATGCCGCCGGGAAACGAAAACTGCTTAAATAGCCGCCGCATGCCCTCCTCATCGCGCGAGATATTCGGATAATACTCGCTGTAAGTGGCTTCCAGATAAGTGTTGGCTACCAGTCCCGGACCGCCGTGACCGGGGCCCGTAATGTAGATCATGTTCAAGTCCTGCCGGCGGATCAGGCGATTGCAGTGCACGTAGATGAAATTGAGTCCGGGGGTGGTGCCCCAGTGCCCCAGGAGGCGGGGCTTGATGTGCTCGATCCTCAAGGGCTCCCTGAGCAGCGGGTTGTCTAAGAGGTAGATCTGGCCCACCGACAGATAGTTGGCGGCGCGCCAATAGGCGTTCATCTTGCGCAGTTCTTCGGGCGATAGCGGTCCGGTCATGGGCAACTCCATAGATCCAGAATCGCAGAAAAAGGTTTCGGTTGCGTTTCACGCCCGGCCGGCAGCGCGTCAAGGTGCTGGATCGTACGTATTATACCGCGGGGAAATCCCCCAATTAACCAAAGACAGCCTGTAATTATAGGATTAACGAGGGTTAGTATTAAATTACTGGCGCGGGGAATTAACCACGCCTCAGAGGAGTTTTTCCATGAACGCAACCTCGGAAAACCGCGGGACCATCCTGATCGTGGACGACGATCCCGCAGTGCTGGTGCTCATTCAGGGCGTCCTCATGGCCGCCGATTACCGCGTATTGATCGCGGCAGAGCGCGCAGATGCGATCCGCCTCGCTGGTCAGAAGCATATTCACATCGATGTGGCATTGCTGGATGTGCGCATTCCCGGAGTATCGGGCACGGCATTGGCGGATGAGATTTTGTCCATTCGATCGAATATTCAAGTGCTTTGGATGTCGGGTTTTGTCGACGAGGAATTCATTCGCGTTAAATTGCTAAATGAATACGCCGGATTCCTATCCAAGCCTCTGCACCGCGATGGATTACTGCTGGCCGTGCAACAGGCGGTCGATTCCGCGCGGCAAACCGCCGGGACGCCTGGACATTCGGTCGAGAAGACGTTGACTGCCGGGGCACAAGCCTTCTAGGCCCCGCGTGTGCGTCGTTGAGGAAGGCCTAAGCCGTCGCGAGACTCGAGCTATAGCGGATCGTTATCTGCCCGTAGTATGAGGGATCGGCGAATTTCTCGTCGAAAATCCTGTTCCATCGGGCATTATCCCGGCAGCGCGGGCATGCGCCGCAAGAGCAGATCCGCTGCGGGCGAGGCAACCGGTGCGCCTCGCGGTGCACTTCCTGCACATTCCGACGACTCGGCGGCATTGGCCATTCCTCCAAAAGCTGGGCCAGAACGGCGGGCGACTCCAACACTACATCTTCCAACCCTACGGATGGCATGCGGGCTCCATCATCAGGGAGCGCAGTCCGCCCTGATCCGAGGCGGCAATACCGGCCATCCCGAGATTCTTGATGCCTTGAAGCGCCAGCTCAAAGCGGTCTTTGGCGCCGGACTTCTGAAAAAGGTGAGAAAGATAAACTTTTACGGTGCCTTCGGTAATCCCTAATTGGTGAGAGATTTCTTTGTTTTTGAGGCCGCGCACCAACATGCTCACCAACTGGCTCTCGCGCGGCGAAAGGGACACCCGGCGGGCCGCGCGAAAACTATCCGTCAGGCTCTTTTCGAACCAAAGATCGCCGGCTGCGACGCGGTGCAGACATTGCCGATGGGCATCCAAGGGTAACGTCTTGCGGAGCACGCCGCGCACGCCCATGGTGAGCGCCCGCAACGCGAAATCGCCCGCAATTGTGTTAGTCCACAGAATTATTTTCGATTCCGGCGCGAGTGTCTGCAGTTCGTGCAGCGCCGCGGCCGTGATTTCGGGCGTCAGGTCCAGCACCGCCAGATCGGGGGTATCGTTTGCCAGAAGCTCCTTCAAAGCGGCGACTTTCGAGCAGCAGGCGTGTAATTGGAGCGCCGGATCGCTCGCGATTAAGCTTTCCAACCCCTTGGCTAGAATCGGCTGATCGGAATAAATAATAATGCGGACCATTTTTGTCTCCATATCTGGAAATCCCTGGGTCGAGTGCTGATTGGCTTGGGTTTTGATTGTTCCCTTTGATACATAACTAGAGCAACTGGCGGGCCAAAACACGTTTAAGTACCATTACTCTTAAGTGAAGTCCTTAGAAACAAGGGGCTATAGGGGAATATATCTATAGGGAATTGCCATATAGGCGTCAAAAGACGCTGGGTAAATAAAGGATAGTTGGTTATGAAACGGGTGCTGTCGCGCAGGCACACCCAGATTTAATGCCGCGCTCCGGTTGGAGCCGGGCAAGGGCTACGAGCGGTGGGATCCCGCCGGAGCTTCTTCCGCCCGTTCTGGCGCGGCAGGTGGCGCCTCCGGCTGCCCGCCCGGCCTCACCGGCGGGTCGTACCAACGGCGCCTCTTTTCGCCATACATCTGGGCGTCGGCGAACCGCAGCAAAGGATCCGGTTGATCTCCATCCAATGGCCAAATGGCGATGCCCACCGAGGCATTGACCGAAAGACGTTGGAAGTTCGAGTAAATGGGCTCGCGCAGCGCCTTCGCCAGCTTATCGGCGACCTGTTGGGCGTCTTCTCTCCTCTGCAGCAACGGCAACAGCACCACGAACTCGTCGCCGCCAATGCGCGCGACCGTATCTCCGCGGCGCACGCAATCCGTCATGCGCTTGGCGGTCTCCTGCAGAACCACGTCCCCGGCGTCGTGCCCATAGGTATCGTTGACCTGTTTAAAGCCATCGAGATCCATATAGAGCACTCCCAGCATACGGCCGCCGTGCATCGCGCGCTCAATCTCGGAGGATAGCCTTTCGTAGAGCAACGCCCGGTTCGGCAGTCCCGTAAGCCCGTCATGCTGCGCACGATAGGATAATTGATCGTGCAACCGGCGCCGTTCCATAGCCAAAGCGGCGATGCTGCACCATAAGTCGAGTTGTGCGCCGTGCGCATCCTCGAGGCTTTTTTCATCCCGGAAAAAAGCCGCGATCACGCCCGCGGTGGCGCCATCCACGACGATGGGCGCCGCGCAGAATGCCCGGAAGCGCACGTTCTTCTGCGAATCGATGAGATCCGCCCACTCCGGGACGTCGGAAAACTGCCGGGGACCGCGGAACTCCGGACTGCACGAAACCGAATCCGGATCGATTCGTTCGAGCACTCCCGTCCAACTGGCGGGCACCGCGGGCACGGCGCACACCCGCGGGCTATGCGGAGCCCGCAGCAGGATCACGCAAACTGCTCCTTCGCAGTGCAGCGCCACCGCCTCCGCGAGATGTTCGACGATCACTCCCACCGGCTCGTCCCGCGCGATCAGTTCCAGGATCCGCTTACTATCCAGGTCCAGCGATTCGGCTTCGCACGCTTTCCGCAGCGCATCGCGCGTTCGTTCGTGGGCGGCCTGCAACTGGACTGTTTGGGCGCGTAACGCGAACGTCTGGGTACGCACGCGTTTGCGCAGTAAGCCGACCCAAGCCAGCGCGGCAACCATCAGCAGCGTGGCGCCCGCCAGGATGGGGACGACCCGGCCGGCCGTGAGCCAGGGGGGCCTGCCCAGCACCAATATATCCGCCGGAGAACGGAGGATCAGCCGGAACGTGCGCGGCAGGATCAAGTCCTGGGATTGCTCGACTTCGACGGAGCAGATTCCAGTCAGGCGAAGGCGCGTGCCGGGATCCAGAGGTCGGCCCGGTCCGCCGCCCGGCAGATGCGCGGTGAACACCATCTGTCCGGACTCGATGGTTAGAACCTGTTCCGCAGGTTGCCGGACACGGTCGACCAACCTTCCGTCGATCTGTACCAGTTGATTGTCAAAGTCTCCTCTTAGCGCGTCTTGAACCGTGATACGTAACGGCTTGGGCGGCGCGCCCGGTCGCAAGCGTTTCACTTTGGCGCCGCGTACCACCGGACTGAATCCGGCAATAGCCGGAAAGCCGGCGACATCCACTGAATCGCCGGGAGCCAAGGCCACAGGCTCGTGATCCTGGATCATGACGCCGCCGGTCTCGTCGCGAACCCACGTGTTCCCCGACCCGTTGGAATATGTCACCGTTCCCTGCAGCCGCACGCGATGTCCCATATCCCGCGCCCGCGAAAACTGCAATAAATCCGCGATGGCTGTGGGAGCCATGGAATAGGGATCCGCCGGCGCGCTTCGCACGACCCGAATGCACTGCGCATCGGGAACGAACATCTGAATGCCGAGCAACTGGCGCTTGGTGTTGAACAGGGCCCCGCAGACGCCCGACAGTTTCACGTCCGCGTCTAACAGGTGCATCAGAGATCCGGCGGGAGCCAGCACATGCGCCTTATACGAATTCTTGCCCCATAACAAGGTCAACAGCGTATCCGCCCTGCCTTGGGCGACGCGCTGGACAACGCCTTCCAATTCAATCCAGTGACAGTCCTCCCGGCCCCAATTCGCGCTCCCGAAACGCCCGGTCTTGGCTGGCGGCAAACCCGGATGCCCAACCACCGTGATGCGTCCTTTAGCCACGTCCGGGGCGAAATCCGCGGTCGTCACTCCGGTGACGTCGACCTCGTCTCCCGCCTGCATCGAGGATCTCTCCTTCTGGCTCAGTTCGACGAAAATACCGTCGCTCCGGTCCTGTACGAAAAGGAGATGATTGCCGGAGTCGAAGTACGTGACCACGGCGTGCAGATGAACCGGATATCCGAGTTTGGCGGCTCTCAGAGACAACTGATGGACACCGGCTGCCGTGGTCAGCGTAGAACCCGCCAGCGGGGATTCGCTCCGGTCGGCGACTTCGACCCCGTCGACCAGGACCGCCCGGTCCAGCACCGGACGCCCGTGCTCCCAGGACAGAAAGCCGGCCACTTCCAGCGTGGAGGCATTCGGATCGGGGGCCACCGGTATCAAACGGACCTCGATCTGGCTGACTCCGTCCATCACCGCCAGGCCACCTTGCACCGGCGCGTAAGGCACTCCTCGAATTCGCAGGCGATGCGCCGGCGACCGGTTGGGATCGAGCGCCAGAATAGCCGCAATCGGAGTAACCGGCAGCGCGGCCGGCGGTGGCGAGGGACGAATTGTCTCGAGGGCTCCGGCGTCCGAAACCCACAGAGACAGGTCGGAGCCGCCCTGGCTGCTTTCCGTGGCCTGATCCAACACGCCATACGCTCGAATATCCGCATCCACCCAATCGTCGTTGACCACGATGGTCGAGGCCGGTACCGTGGCCAAAACCGTGGATCGCCCCGCGCGGATCTCCAGCGACACAATCCCAGGGCGGGCGGAACTCACCGATTGCACGACCCCGCGCACAGCCACTCGTCGATATTCGTATCGGGGGTCCCGCAAACGCGCCGTGGCTATCTCCACCGGCGGCGGCAGCGCATCCGCTCCCAGAGCCGAAACACGCGCCTGGACGATCGCGGGGGCCGTGCCTCCGGAAGAGGCCACGCCGGCCACCTCTACTCGCCAACCCGTGGCCGGCGGCATTTGCCCGTGCGCCAGGCCGACGCGGATTCCGCCGGTCGAATCCTGCACAAAACAATAGCTGGAAATGCCGTCGAAATAGGTAAGTATGCCCG
>JBEKIM010000125.1:0-24441 GCA_050011755.1 Bryobacteraceae bacterium
GGCTAAGCCGGCTGGAAAGCCGCCCCCAGCGGGGACCCCGGGCCAAGATTGGCCGCCCCACTCTTGGTCTTCGTCATCTTTGCGGCTCCGAAAACAACCGCTAACTTATTGAGCGCCAATGGAGTCTCAGGGTAGCGTGCCGGCGGGCCTTTTAAGTCCCGCTCCTTACCCAGCTTGCTTCTGCGCGGCGGCGTCCCGGCGCTCCTTGGCCTGCTCCTTCGCCGCGCTCGGCCTCCGCAGAGGAAGCTTCAGCGTTTCGGATCGGTTCTGTGGGTAACCAGCCCTGGAGCGATGCTCTGGATGTGCCGAACCAGCTCTTGCATCACCCTCTCGTAGGAAGGCATCTGGTTGTTGACTGTCTCCACTACGACGATCCCGAAGGAGAGCTTCTTCAGATCGTGTTCGTACTCGAAACCCCTATCGATTGTCGGGAAAGCGTCAAACCGGCCTTGTATTTTGGGGACGAGCACGTGGTCCTGTTGGCCGCTCGCGCCAATTCAAGGTATCGCTCCACCTGCTCGCGCGTGACCGTCGGGCACCCTGCCAGGAAGTCGTCGATTGTAAAGCCAGTCTTGAGATCGTCGAGCAAAATACGCACCGGAACGCGGGTTCCACGGAAGCACGGCGTCCCATGCATAAGATGCGGATCGACCGACACAATCTCGCTCATGCGCGTCTTGGCTTCACCGTTCAGGCACTTACAGCATACGATGACCCTGACCGGCGCCGCAATGGGCTGAAGCTTCGGGGACTGAAGCTTCGGCTTGGTTCGGAGCTGGACATTCCCTCACCCCGACATGGGAGTCTCATCCGGGGCGGGCAAACAGGGTGAGGTACCTCGTCCGGCATACTACCACCCGCCGCGATTGGGTCGGACAAGGTAAAGTCTCTTACCCAGCTTGCTTCTGCGCGGCGGCGTCGAGGCGCGCCTGGGCGCGCTGCATGGCGTTCAGGGCGGCGGCCGGGTCCACGCCGAGCGAGGCGTTGAAGAGTTGCTCCTGCGCGCGCTTCATGGCCGCCTTGGCCCGATCCACGTCGATTTCCTCGGCGCGCTCGGCCCCGGTGGCCAGCAAACGAACGCGGTCGGCCAGGATCTCGATATAGCCGCCGTGCACGGCCAGGTACCAGCGCTTGCCTCCGGCTTCGTAATTCAGATAGCCAGTGCCCAACTCGGCCAGCAACGGCGCGTGGCCCGGCAGGATGCCGAGATAACCGGTGGAGGCGGGCGCCTGCACGGCGGTGACATCCTCGCGCACCAGCAGGCGCTCAGGAGTCACGATTTCGAGTGCCAGTGCGTCTGCCATCGCTTACCCCTGTAGCGCTTTGGCGCGCTCGACTACGTCTTCAATGGTGCCCTGCATGTAGAAGGCCTGCTCGGGCAGACTGTCGTGCTTGCCGTCCACAATCTCTTTGAAGCCGCGGATGGTATCGGCCAGCTTCACGTATTTGCCCGATACGCCGGTGAACTGCTCGGCCACATTGAAGGGCTGCGAAAGGAAGCGCTGGATCTTGCGCGCGCGCGAAACGGTCAGCTTATCCTCATCCGACAATTCGTCGATGCCCAGGATGGCGATGATGTCCTGCAGGTCCTTGTAACGCTGCAGCACGCCCTTGACGCTCTGCGCGCAATCGTAATGCTCGGCGCCGATGATGCGCGGATCGAGGATGCGGGAAGTAGAAGCCAGCGGGTCCACGGCCGGGTAGATGCCCAGTTCCGAGATGGCGCGGGAGAGGTTGGTGGTGGCGTCCAGGTGGGCGAAGGCGGTGGCCGGCGCGGGATCGGTGTAGTCGTCGGCGGGCACATAGATGGCCTGCACGGAAGTGATCGAACCCGTCTTGGTGGAAGTGATGCGCTCCTGCAACTCGCCCATTTCGCTGGCCAGGTTGGGCTGGTATCCCACGGCGGAGGGCATGCGCCCGAGCAGCGCCGAAACTTCCGAGCCGGCTTGCGTGAAACGGAAAATGTTGTCGATGAAGAGCAGCACGTCCTGATTCTGTTCGTCGCGAAAATACTCGGCGACGGTGAGGCCGGTCAGGCCCACGCGCAGGCGCGCCCCGGGCGGCTCCGTCATCTGGCCATAAACCAGCGCCACTTTGGACTTGGTGAAGTCGTGCGGGTCCACGATGCCGGATTCCTGCATTTCGAGCCACAGGTCGTTGCCTTCGCGGGTGCGCTCGCCCACTCCCGAAAAGACGGAGACGCCGCCGTGCTTCATGGCGATGTTGTGAATCAGCTCCTGGATGATGACGGTCTTGCCGACGCCGGCGCCGCCGAACAGGCCGATCTTGCCGCCGCGCAGGTAAGGCTCGATCAGATCGATAACCTTGATGCCGGTCTCGAACATCTCCTGGCGCGTGGATTGCTCCTCGAAGGAGGGCGCGGGGCGGTGGATGGGATAGAGCTTCTTGGCGTTGATCGGGCCCATTTTATCGACGGGCTCGCCGATCACATTCATGACGCGGCCCAGGGTCTCGTTTCCGACAGGCACCTCCACGGGGTGGCCGAGGTTCAAGGCGTGCATCCCGCGCACCAGGCCTTCGGTGGGCTGCAGGGCGATGGTGCGGACGCGGCCTTCGCCGATGTGCTGCTCTACCTCGCAGATAATATCGATGGGGGCGGGAACGTCGAAACCCTCGCTGGTGATCCGGATGGCGGTGTACACCAGGGGAATGTGACCCTCGGGAAACTGGCAGTCCACAGCGGGGCCGGCTACCTGGACGACTTTGCCGATTGCGTTACCGTTATTCATTCAAACCTCTAAAAGCGGTCCTGGGTGGTGGGTTGTGGGTCGAGAACCGCGACCTATGACCCATCGCCGATAACCTATAACCTGTTTTCATAACCCGTCTTCACTCCGCGGCGGCGGCGCCGCTGACTACTTCGATAATCTCTTTGGTGATGCTGGCCTGGCGCACACGGTTCATGTATAGCGTCAGGTTTTCGATCATTTCCGATGCGTTGGAGGTGGCCGCGTCCATGGCGGTCATGCGCGCGGCGTGCTCCGCCGCGGCGGATTCCAGCAGCGCGCGGTATAGTTCACTTTCCACGTAGCGCGGCAGCAGGCTGGCCAGCATTTCGAGCGGCGGCGTCTCGAAGATGAAATCCACAGGCTCGGTCTGTTTGGGCAATTCCATGGGCAGGACCTGCGCGAAGGTCACTTTCTGCGCCATCACCGATTTGAATTCGTTATACAACAGGTAGACCGCATCGATCTCTTCGTTGCGAAAGCGTTCCATGAGCTGCCGGCCGATGGCCGCGGCATCCTCATATTGCACCTTCGCCATGCCCAGGTGCTCGCCGGTGATGGGGACGGAGCGCTTGCGGAAAAAATCGCGGCCCTTGCGTCCGATCAGCAGGAAGTCGGTGGCGGCGGGCTTGTGTTCCTGGGCGAAACGTTGCGCGGCCTTGATCAGGTTGGCGTTGAAAGCTCCGGCCAGCCCCTTGTCTGAAGTGATCAGGACAAGCTGGACGTGCTGCTCGGGGCGGCGGGCCAGCAGCGGATGCGCGGCGACGCGCTCATCCGATCCGGCCGCGGCGGCCACATCGGCCAGCAGGCCGCGCAAGGCCGCCCCATAAGGACGGGAAGCGATCACGCGATCCTGGGCGCGGCGCAGTTTGGCGGCCGAGACCATCTTCATGGCCTTGGTGATCTGCTGCGTGTTGCGCACCGAGCGGATGCGCCGGCGGATATCGATCAGGCTAGGCATGCGCGGTGGCCGCGGAGTGCTCGGCGACGAAGCGATCCTTGAATTCTTTAATCACCGCCGCGATTTCGCCGCGGAGGGCATCGTCGAGCGTTTTCTTTTCAACGATCTTGGCTAACAGCGGCCGGTGCGCGTTATCCACGAAGCGGTAGAGCTCCGCTTCGAACTTGCGCACCTGCTCCACCGGGAGATCGTCGAGATAGCCCTGCGTGCCGGCGAAGACGATGAGAATCTGCTTTTCCACAGGCAGGGGCTCGAACTGGCCCTGCTTCAGAACCTCGATGAGGTGCTTGCCGCGATTGAGCTGGGCCAGGGAAGCCTTGTCGAGATCCGAACCGAACTGGGCGAAGGCCGCCAGGTCGCGGAATTGGGCCATATCCAGGCGTAGCGTACCGGCGACCTGGCGCATCGCCTTGATCTGCGCGCTGCCGCCCACGCGGCTGACGGAGATACCCACGTCGATGGCCGGCCGGATGTTGGAATTGAAGAGATCGGAGATCAGGTAGATCTGGCCGTCGGTGATGGAGATGACGTTGGTCGGGATGTAGGCGGAGACGTCGCCGGCCTGGGTTTCGATGAACGGTAGTGCGGTCAGCGAGCCGTTGCCGTTTTCTTCGTTCAGCTTGGCGGCGCGCTCCAGCAGGCGGCTGTGCAGATAGAAAACATCTCCCGGAAACGCTTCGCGGCCCGGCGGGCGGCGCAACAGCAGGGAGATTTCGCGATAGGCCGCGGCGTGCTTGGAAAGGTCGTCGTAGATGCAGAGGGCGTGACGCTTGGTATCGCGGAAGTATTCACCGATGGCGCAGCCCGCGTAGGGGGCGATGTACTGCATGGGCGCCGGATCGGACGCCGAAGCCAGCACCACGATGGTGTAATCCATGGCGCCCGCATCGGACAGGGTCTTCACGACCTGCGCTACGGTGGAGCGTTTCTGGCCGATCGCCACGTAAATACAAATGACGTCGCCGCCCTTTTGATTGATGATGGTGTCGAGCGCGATGGCGGTCTTGCCGGTCTGGCGGTCGCCGATAATCAGCTCACGCTGGCCGCGGCCGATGGGGATCATGGCGTCGATGGCCTTGATGCCGGTCTGCAGCGGTTCCTTCACGGGCCGCCGGTCGACCACGCCGGGCGCCAGACGCTCGATGGGATTGAATTGCGTGCTGTGGATGGGCCCTTTATCGTCGATCGGTACGCCCAGGGCATTGACCACGCGTCCAATCAAGGCTTCGCCCACGGGGACGGACATGATGCGGCCCGTGCGACGCACTTCGTCGCCTTCGGAAATCTCCGTGGCATCGCCCAACAGGACGGCGCCGACCTGGTCTTCTTCCAGGTTCATGGCGATACCCGCCACATCATGCGGGAACTCGATCAATTCTCCGGCCATCACCTTCTCGAGGCCGTGGATGCGGGCGATACCGTCGCCCACCGAGATCACCGACCCGGTTTCGGAAACGTCGATCGCTCCCTCATAATTCTCGATCTCCTGACGGAGGAGAGTGGTTATTTCATCTGCTCGAATCTGAGCCATTCAAACCTCATTTTGATCCGCGGCTTCATTCCGCGGCCAGACGCTTACCGAGCGCCTGTAATTGGCCCCGCACGGAGCCGTCGTAAACGGTGGAGCCGATGCGGGCCACCATCCCGCCGAGCAGTTCGCGGCTTACCGCGAAGCGCATGCGCACTCTCTTACCGGTGAGCCGCTCTAACTCGTGCGACACGGCGTCCTGCTGCGGCTGATCCAGGTCCGTGGCCGAACTGACTTCGGCGCGGGTAAACCCCAGGCGTTCGTCGGAGAGCAGATCGAACGCTTCCAGGACTTCGGAGAGCATCGCCATGCGGCGATGATCCGTGAGCACGAACAAAAAATTGCGCGCCACGCGCGAGACACCCAACTTGGCGCCAATGGCTCCCACCACCGCGCGTTTGCGGGCAGGCGGAACGGCGGGAGAACTGAGCGCGTTGCGCAATTCCGCGGATTCGCCGAGCACGGCTTCGAAGCCGCGCAACTCACGCAACAACACGTGCGGGTCCATACCTGATTTGGCGCCGGTGGCCACATCCACCAGAGCGCTGGCGTATCGGGAGGCGAGGGCGGAGTGCGTCATATTCTCATCTAATTGCGATCGCCGGCGGCATTCACGTGCGCCATGGTAGCCACGAAAGTCCGGACCAGGCGGTCCTGGGTTTCCGGCGACATGCGCGCCGCGATTTTCTGTTCGGCCAGTCCCAGCGCCAGATTGGCGGAATATCTGCGCAGTTCCAGGGTGGCCGATTTCGTGGCCGCGGCGATCTCTTCCATAAGGTGCGATTGAACCTTGGCGATTTCAGCGGCGCCTTCGCGCCGGATGCGCTGTTCTTCGGCTTCGGCTTCCTGTTGCGCGCCGCGGCGCAACGCTTCGATTTCGGATTTTAGATTGGCGAGGCGCGCATCCACTTCGGCGACCTTGGCATCGGAGGCGGCCCGCGCGGCTTCCGCGTCGGCCATGCCTTTGCGAATCTCGAGCGACCGTTGAGCGAAGTAGGGGCCGGCGTTTTTCTTGATCAAGTAACCCAAACCACCCGCTAAGAGGATAAAGTTGACCCATCCCCAGAAAACATTCGGCCCGTGTTCGGTCACTCCGGTGGATTCCGAAACCTTTTGGGCTTCGGTTTCGGACTGTTGGGCGACGGCCGGCAATTTCACAAACAGCAAAAGAAAGAGAGCGGCGTATGCGAGGCGCTTCATGCCGCCGCACCCCGATTGAGGATGGTATCGGCGATCTGGCTGGCGAGCGAATCGCCCTGGGCGGCGAGGTCCGTCTTGGCCTGTGCGATTTCGGCGGCGAGCTGGGCTTTGGCGTCCCGCACGGCGGCCTCCGCCTGCTGGCGGGCTTGATGCACCTGGGTGGACTGTTCGTCCTGCAGGCGGCGATGCAACTGCTCCTGGGTCTGGTAAACTTCCGCGCGCGCGGCGCGCAAGGCGGCTTCGTACTCGGCGGTCTTGGCGGCGGCTTTTTCGAGACTCTCGGCGGCGCGCAGGCGGGCGCCTTCGGTGGCTTCGTAGCGGGCGTGCAGCACCTTATCGAGGGGCTTGAAAAACATGTACTTCAGATAGAAGTGGAGGAAGATTACGAGCAGGAAAGTAGGGATCGCCCGCAGCAAAATCCCACTCAAGGCGTGCAAGGTTGCTTCCATTTGGATTGACTGGAAAGGTCTGAAAAGATACAGCTTTAAGACGCCTAGCTTAGCACTCGCCGCGCGGCCCCGTCAACCTCTCGTGATGGCTGTGTCGCCGCTTGCCCGTGGCGCACGCTTCAGCGTGCCGGCGGGACTTTTCAGTCCCGCTCCCACTACCCAAGATCATATTGGACCGCGGGCAGCCTCGCGCGCCCGGCGCACTTCTTCCAACCGCTCCGCGATGCGCTTCTCCATGCCTCGATCGGTGGGCTGATAGTAGCGCCTGCCGGCCAAAGATGGCGGCAGGCATTCCATTCCGGTGATGGCGTCTTCGAATTTGTGGGCGTGCTCGTATCCGCCGCCGTAGCCCCATTGCTTCATGGCAGAGGTGGGCGCATTGCGAAGGTGCAGCGGGACAGGCTCCGCCATGGTTGCCTGTACGTCCGCTTGTACGGCGCTCAAGGCGCGATATGAGGCGTCGGATTTGGGCGCTACCGACAGATAGATCGCCACCTGTCCCAGCGCCAGGTCGCCTTCGCCGATGCCCAGAAAGTGAACGGCTTCCTTGGCCGCGACAGCCTGTTCGAGCGCCCGCGGATCGGCCAGGCCAATGTCTTCGATGGCCATGCGCATCAAACGGCGTGCGATGTACAGGCGGTCCTCGCCGGCCTCCAGCATGCGCGCCAGCCAGTAGAGCGCGGCATCCGCATCGCTGGAGCGCACGGATTTGTGGAGCGCCGAGATCAGGTTGTAGTGCTCTTCGCCCGATTTGTCGTAAAGCAGCACCTTGCGCTGGATGGCATCCTGGACGCCCGCCTCCGCCAACTCGTGCGGCGGCGAAGCGGCCACCGCGGCTTCCAACGTGTTGTAGGCGGCACGCGCGTCGCCGTTGGCGTAGATGGCGATTTGCTCCAGCAGGGCGGGCGGCGCCGTAATCTCCAGATCGCCCAGGCCCCGCTCGCGATCGGCCAGGGCGCGCTGGAGCAGTTCTACGATCTCCTCCGCGGTGAGCGCGCGTAGCGCGTACACGCGCGAGCGCGAGAGCAGCGCGGCAATGACTTCGAAGGAAGGATTCTCGGTGGTAGCGCCGATCAGGACGATATCGCCGTGCTCCACGTAGGGCAGGAAGGCATCCTGCTGGGCCTTGTTGAAGCGGTGGATTTCGTCGATGAAGACGATGGTGCGGCTGCCCGAGCGGCGCAAACGCCGGGCGTCGGCCATCACCGCCTTGATCTCCTTGATGCCGCTGAGCACCGCGCTGAACGGGATGAACTCGCAGCGGGTCAGGCGCGCGATCAGCCGGGCGAGGCTGGTTTTGCCTACGCCCGGAGGTCCCCAGAGGATCACCGAGCTGAGCTCGTCGTGTTCGATCTGCCGGCGGAGGGGCTTGCCGGGGCCCAGGACATGGTCCTGCCCGGCGAATTCGTCCAGGGTGACCGGCCGCATGCGATCCGCGAGCGGCCGCTTCTTGTCGACGGTCTCCGGATCGCCGGGCGGAGATGTCTCGAACAGGCTCAAGCGTGGAGCGACCTCTGGCGCCGCGCTTCGTATAACAGGATACCGGCCGCCATGGCCGCGTTGAGGGACTCTACGCCGGAAGTCGGAATGGAGATATCGATGGCGGCGGAGCGCAGTTGTGGACTCACGCCGCGGGCTTCGTTGCCCACGACGATCGCGCAACGGCGGGAGAAATCCACCTCGGCGAGGGGCTTCGACGGATGGCTCGCGTTCGAAGGCACGCCCGCGTAGAGCAGCGCTTTGGGATTGAATGGGCTGACCGTTCCCTTCAGAAACATGATGCCGCTGGCGCCGAAGGCTTCCGCGGCGCGCGCGATGGTGCCGGCGTTTCCGGGATCCTGCAAGCCATCCAGCACCACCACCAGGCTACGGCCCCGGAACAATTGCGGCAGGTTCCAAATGGGCGGCTGGACCAGCGCAATCACGCCCTGGCTGGCTTCGGTACCCGAAATGGAAGGGAAGAGCGGGTCCGCCACCACCGCCACGCGCATTCCGGCGAGGCGTTTCACGTGGCTCTCCACCGCGGACTGTACAGACTCCGAGCACAGCACCACTTTTACGGCGCAGCCACTGCGCAGGGCTTCTTCGAGCAGATGAAAAGTCTCCGCCACAAGGAAACCCTCCTGCGTGAGGCCGCCCCGCGCAATGGCGCGGCGCACGTCTTTCAGCAGCGGGTTAGCGGCGCTGGATATTGTCTCGGGCTTAGGCATCTTACAATGTGTCTGGGATCAGAATAGCGCAGATGAAACGCACCGTATGGAATATCGTGGTGGCGGCCTTCTCGGCGGCCATGCTGGCCACGGCCTGGATTTCGATCCGGATCGAGCAGCAGGCCACGCACGACGAAGCGCGGCCGGCGGACGTAATCCTGGTGCTGGGCGCGGCCGAGTATCGCGGGCGTCCGTCGCCGGTGCTGAAGGCCCGCCTCGATCATGCGCTGGAACTGTATCGCAAGCACCTGGCGCGGCGCATCATGACCACCGGCGGCGCGGGAGGCGATCCGGTATTTACCGAAGGCGGCGTAGGACGCGACTATCTGACCAGCCAGGGCGTGCCGCCCGAGGACATCCCGGTGGAAGGCGAGGGCAGCAGCACGGTCGCCTCCACGGCCATGGCGGGGGAGATCATGCGGCGCATGGGGCTGCACTCCGTCATCGTGGTGAGCGATGGCTACCATATCTACCGTGTCAAGAAGATGCTGGAGGGCAGGGGGCTGACAGTTTATGGGTCGCCGCGGCCTGAACGCGCCCGGGACAGCCTGGCCTACCGATGGAACTACGTAAAGCAGGCCGTCGGTTATATGCTGTGGTCCTGCGGCGTGCGGGTTTGACCGCACCCGCAGGCTACCGTAGATTGCACGTGCCCGAAAAGTCGATAGTGTCCGCCACGATGATGGTCGGCCCAAGGCTGGATGCGCTGCCGCCCGAGTACAACACCTTCGTCGTCGGGAAGTAGAGCAGGCCGATGAGCTGCGCGCTGCCGTTCTCCAGGAGCGTATTCGGCAGGCTCGTCTTCACGGAGCGGTCCTGGAAGAACAGCACGCCAGCCAGCGGCCCCACAGTGGATGCCGACAGATTCACCTGGACGGCGCCGATGGAGACTGGACCGTAAGCATGTCCGTCGCCGGTGATATAGAAAGTGACTCCCTGCCCGCTGGCGGAGCCGCCCACAATGCTCAGGCCCCCGCCGTTGACGATGTACAGACCGGGCTCGAAGGTGGCTTTGCCGCCAAGGATGGTAATGCCGCCGCAGTATACGCCGGGATTCAAGGTGGCGGATCCACCGGTCAACCGGTAGTTATTGAAGTTACAGCCGGAGTAGGCTGGCGCGGTCAAGGCGGCATAGGCGTCCGGCCGGGGACTTACACCGGTAACCGGAGCCGGCGTGATGCCGCCCGCCGCTGCGGTGACTCCGCCCGTAACATAAACCCCGGATGCCGTCACCTCGCCTTTGCCCTGCACGACCATGGCCTTCGACGAACTGGAATTCACTACGATTTCGCCGTTGGCCGTGACCCGGGCGTTGGTACCCTCCAGGAAGGAATTGGCGGCCGACGGATCCAAAGTCTGAATGCGGGCTTCATCTAACTTGACAGTCACGGAGCCGGCATTGGTCAGACCGGCCGTGCTGGCCGCGGAGCACGAAAGCGTGGTTCCGGCGGTGTATGCAGACAGGGTGACCGGCGCGCAACCCGACGATGACGCGATGCCCGAATAAGGATCGGTCACAGTCCAACTTACTGTCACATTACTCACATACCAACCGGCGGCGCCTTGGGTCCCGCTAACCGACGGCACGATGACGGGCAGTGTGCTGTCGATATTTACGGTCAGGGCGTGGGACGACTCGATATTTCCGGCATTATCCACGGCAAAGTAAGTAAGGATCGTGGCGCCGTTGGCCGTGATGGAAACGGATGCGGTAGCTCCGGGCACAATCTGCGAGCCGCTGGACGCACCGGTGAGCGAATACTGGATCTGGGCGACGCCGGAACCGCCGCTGTCTGTCGAATTCAAATTGATGCCGACGCTCGCGTTGTACCATCCGGCGTTATTGGGGCTGGACGAAGGCGTGGCCGTGGTCGCCGGCGGGGTGACATCGATGTTCACCGCCTGCGTGTACTGCTGGCTGATGTTGCCGGCGTTATCGAGGACGCGCACGCCGACCGTATGCGCGCCGGCGCCGCTTACACTGGCCGTGGCGCTGGAGGCCGCCGTGCTCGCCACGGGTCCGCCGTCCACCCAGTCGAGAATCTGGCTGACGCCGCTGCCGGTGTCGCTGGCAACGATATTCACCGATACCGGACTGTTGTTCCAGCCGTTGCTATTGGCCGGAGGAGACAGGCTGAGGATCGCGGTGGGCGGGATAAGATCCACGGAAACGGGCGCCGGCAGAAGCAGGACGCCGCTGAGAGCGTTCAAGGTCAAACTGACGTTACCGCCGGAAACCGAATACGTGGCGCCGCCGATAGCATCCTGGAGCGAAGTGCCGTCGGGATAATACGCGCCGACGGGAATGACCGGCGTGTTGGCGCTGGAGCCGTTGTTCATCGCCACGATGGCCGTTTCGCCGGCGGGAATGGATCGCGCGTAGGCATACGTATTGGCGGCGGAAGGCTGCTGGGTATCGCCGGTGAGCAAGGTGACGAAGCTGCCGTTGATTAGAGACGGGTGCTGTTTGCGCAAGTGTCCCAGGGCCGTGTAATACGCGACGACGTTCGGGTCGGGCGGGCCGTAAACGGAGACATTGCCGGGCTGGTCGGTCCATGGGTAGGGCGCGCGGGTGTAGGGATCGCCGACCGGACCATTGGGTCCGCTGTAGAGCGAAGGCGCGTTGATGGCGACCTCATCGCCGTAAAAAACCGTAGGTGCGCCGATGTAAGTGAACTGGAATAGCGCGGCCAGTTCAAGCCGCTGTTTGGCCTGGACCAGTCCGTTGTCGCCCAGTTCGGTCATGACATATAGCGCCCGGTTGGTGTCGTGCGAATCGATCAGGTCCATCATGGCGGCGGTGGCTTGCGGAGGATAGTCGTCGCGGACAGCCTTGTTGGCTATGTCGAACTGGCTGGGCGCGAGCGGAATGATGGAATCGTTGCCGTTATCGTTGTCGTCCACCCAGTTGTAAGGCCAGCGCACGAAGCCGGTCACATTGCGGCGGAAACGGTAATTCATGGTGGAATCCATCTGATCGCCGGCCAGCCACTGGCTGGCATTGGGCCAGATCTCCCCGATCAGCGGACCGTTGGCGTTGTAACTCTTCGCGTAGGGCCGCAGCGCGTGCCAGTAGTAGCTCGGCAGGTTCGGCGCGCTGTCGAAGCGCCATCCGCCCGCGCCTGCGCTATACCAATGCAGCAGCACGTTATCGGGGGTTCCACTGAAGAAGTACTGCTGCGCGACGGACTGCGAGGGATCGATCAGGGGCAGGCTGTTGAATCCGTCCCAGCCGTTGTAGTCGGTGGTAGTGCAGGGCACGTTGTCGTCCAGGAACTGAAACCAGATTCGCCATTGGGAGGCCAGCGACTGGCAGGCGCCCACGGTGGAGAACTTGTTGTACTCGTTGAAATACGTGCTGTCGGAGGAGGCGTCTTCGAAAGTGCCGTCGAAGATGGCGTGCATGCCCCGCTGGTTCATAGCCGTGATCAACGAGGTGAGCGCGGCATCTCCGCCCAGCGCCGGATCGATATTGAGAAAATCGTCGGTATCGTAGCGGTGATTGGAATTGCCGTAGAAGATGGGATTCAGGTACAGGGTATCGAAGCCCAGTCCCTGGATGTAATCCAACTCATTCTGTATGCCGGGGAGGTCGCCGCCATAGAAGATGCTGCCGAAATTGTTATAGCAGGGAAGGTTCTGGTTGTACGGATCGCAGAGCTGCGTATTCCAGGTAGTGACCGCGATATTGGTCGAGGGAGACGCGCCGTAGAACGACGGACATCCGGACGTGCTGCCTTCGACGCAGTACTCGTTGGCGGGATTACCCTGGCGGAAGCGGTCCGGGAAGATGTGATAGATGTTGGCATTGGCTATCCAGGCGGGGGTCTGGAAAGCGGGGTCGTAGGCCGTAATCTGGAAGGAGTCGAAGGGCTCGGTGGCGGTCGCGGCGCCGGTGCCGTCCTTATTCAAGTTGTCGTAATCGTCGATGTAATCGTCGCTATACCACGCGCTCGCCGAGCCGTTAAAGATCTCGAATTTGTAATAGACGATGGTGGGCGTGGAGGGCGTGGTGTAGTCGATCGTGTAATAGTCATACGGCGTGCCATTAACGTTGAGGGTCTGGTAGAACGCCATCGGCGAATCGAGGGGGCCGGTGGTGTTGCCGGAAGCCGTGTCCAGCAAGTAAACCCGCAGGTTCACACCCGTGGCGCCCAGGTGAGCCGTCTGGAAACGCAGGGTCACGGTGGCGCCGGCCGGCACAGACCCTTCCTGGCTGCGGTAATAAGGGAAAAAAGTGTTGTGGTAAAGCGCCGAAAAAGTCACGGCGCTCGACGAATTCTCGATGGAAAACGGCGGCGTGCTGGCGCCATTGGCGGTGCTGTTGACCACGTAGTATTGCGTGTATACCGCCGAAGTGCCTACCTGTCCCCCGCCGTTGTCGTTGGGGACCTGTCCATAGATGTAACCGCCGCTGGAGGTGATCAGCCCGAGGAAAAGAAACGACGACGGGATGCCGCCGCCGGTGATGGCCGACCATGGAATGGCCCCCTCGCGGGTGTTCGGGCCGGTGTTGGCATTGTCGGCAAACTGGCCGTAATTTGAAACGGGGTTGGTCCAGTTGCCGTTGCCATCCGATTTCCGGTATTCGCGGTAGCCGTCTTTCACGTAGGTGACGAATTGGGCGCGGAACGGCAGGCTGGCGATCTCTTCGCCATCGTAGTTGAAGCCGGTGAGATTGCCGTTGGCATTCGTGCCGCCGTTGGGCGGATTGACCGGGTTGGCATCGATGTAGATGACCGCGGCTTCGCTCAGGTTGGCGTTGGTGATGCCGACGTAGAGATTGGTAGCGTCCCAGGTCATGTACCAGGTTTGGCTGGTGCTGGTGGCGAACTGGTTCGTGCCGTTCTGGGTGTTGCCGTATTCGCCGGTTTCGATGATGCCATCGACTACGGGCGTATTGAACTGGGCTTTCAGGGGAATGCTACAGGCTGCCAGGAAAACGGCGGCAGACGCAACGCGGGACATGGCGGTGCGGGACATGGTAGTCATGGGACCCTCCGATCTAGGCAGAGTATAGCGCGTTGCGCGGGCGGGAGTTTAGGGTGCGGCGGCCGACCTCGGCCGGCCTGGATTTAGAGTTTTTCCGCGATCTCGCGCGATTTACGGATCAGGGCCCCCAGCGCTTCCGGCTCGAGCGGCGGCGAGAAGTAGTAGCCTTGACCGTAGTCGCAGTGGAGCGCTTGCAACTCCTCAAGCTGGTCTTTGCGCTCAATGCCTTCGGCCACTACCTGCATGCCCAGGTTCTCGGCCAGCAGCAGGATGGTGCGGATGGTATCGCCGGTGCCGTCCTTCTCGGACATGTGGACCACGAACGAGCGGTCGATCTTGAGAACGTCGAATGGCAGCCGGTTGAGGCATTTGAGGGAGGCATAGCCGGTCCCGAAGTCGTCGATCTTCAGGCCCACGCCCAGGGTCTTCAGGCCGTCCAGCAGAGTGGCCACGGTCTCCAGATCGTCCATCAGGACGCTTTCGGTGATTTCCAGTTGCAGCGTTTTGGGATCCAACTGCGTCTCGGCCAGGATGGCGGCGACCTGGGCTTGCAGATCCGGCTCGCGAAACTGCCGCACGGACACATTCACGCTGACTTCGAGCGGCGGCACGGTGGGGAATTCCGCGTGCCAGCGGCGCATCGCCATACAAGCTTCCCGCAACACCCAAAGACCGATCGGCACGATCAGGCCGGTCTCCTCCGCGAGAGGGATGAATTCGTCGGGAGCCACGATACCGCGCTCCGGATGGAGCCAGCGGATGAGCGCTTCCACACCCACAATCTGTTGCGTCTTGAGGTTTACCTTCGGCTGATAATACAGCACGAATTCCCCTTTATCGACGGCCCGCCGCAGGTCGCTTTCGAGATCCAGGCGGGCGACGGCCTGGGCGCGCATGCCGGCTTCAAAAACTTCAAAGCGCGACCGGCCGAGCGACTTGGCTTTGTACATGGCGGTATCCGCATCGCGCAGAATTTCCGTGGGAGTGCGATACGCGGAATGGCCGGGAACGATGCCGATGCTGGCGGTGGTGAAAACTTCCCGGCTCTCCAGTTTGAAAGCCGCGTGGATAGACTCGCGAATGCGATCGGCGATGCGGATGGCGCCATGCGAATCCACGTTTTCCAGGAGAATGGCGAATTCATCGCCGCCCAAGCGGGCAATCAGATCGCGGAAAGCGCCGCGCTCCTCGCCAGGCAGGGGCGCGCTGCGCACGGCCGACCGCAGGCGCTGCGCCACATGCACCAACAACTCATCGCCGGCCGTGTGCCCCAGGCTGTCATTGACCACTTTGAACCGGTCGAGATCCAGGCAGAGCACTGTGAAGGGGTAGTCGGGTTCCTGGGCCGCGCGATCCATGCAGGCCGCCAGCCTCTCGTGGAACTGCGTACGGTTGGGCAGCCCGGTCAGCGGATCGAAGGTCTTGCTGCCGGTGATGTCGGTCTGAGATCCGGCCATGCGGGCCGCTTTGCCTTGTCCGTCGCACTTCACGACGCCGCGGCTCAGCATCCACCTGTAGGAACCGTCCTTGTGGAGCATGCGATGTTCCACGGCACATTCCTTCTCCGCGGTGGCGTTCCAGTGCGCGGCTAGCGTGGCTCCCAACCGGGCGCGGTCCTCTTTGTGTACGCGGGATAGCCACTCCTCGGGGCCTTCGCCGATTTCCGCCTCCTCGTAACCCAGCATGGCTTTCCAGCGGGAGGAGAAATACACGCGTTGAGTTTCCAGGTTCCAGTCCCAGAGGCCGTCGTTCGCGCCGCGCGCCGCCAGCGCGTAACGCTCTTCGCTCTCCAGCAGGACCCGCTCGGCGCGCTTGCGTTCGATTTGGGCCTTGATGCGGGCCAGCGCCACCGGAAAGTCGACGGGTTTCGAAATGTAATCGTTGGCCCCCAGGTTGAGCGCTTCCACGATGCGTTCGCTTTCGCCCAGTGCCGTCACCATAATGATGGGAAGAGTTGCGGACGAGAACCGCTGCCGGAGCCGGCGCAGCAAGTCGATGCCGCTCATGCCCGGCATCATGCTGTCCAGCAGGACCAATTCGACCTCCCGCCGCGCGAGCACGTCTAAGGCTTCATACCCGCTGCCGGCCACTTCGGTGGTGTAGCCGGCCCGCGTGAGACGGCGCGACAGCAGGTCCTGATTGGTGGGGTCGTCGTCGACCAGCAAAAGGGGTTTCGTTTGGGCCGGCATTACGGATCTCTCCTTATGGCCGCCGGGTTACCGCCCAGTCCAGCCGGTACGATGCTACGCGGGAGCGCGAGGCTCTTGCGAGCCTCCAGAAAAGCTTCGAGGCTGCGCACGAGGCTCTCAAAGTCCACCGGTTTGGTATGGTAGTCGTCACAACCGGCATCCATGGCTTTCTTACGGTCGCTGGCCATGGCATGCGCGGTCAGGGCGACGATGGGGATATCGCGCGTGGCGGGGTTCGCTTTCAGGCGGCGGGTGGCCTCCCATCCGTCGAGCTCGGGCAGACTCATGTCCATCACGATCAGGTCCGGGGACTGCGCCAGGGCCATCGCAATTCCGCGCCTGCCGTCGGGCGCCGCGATCACCTGGTATCCACGCCGTGAAAGGCGCCGGAAGAGCATGTCGCGGCTCCACTCGTTGTCTTCGACGACCAGGATTTTAGGCATGCATCGTCTGCCTCTCCGCGATCGCGCCGGCCGCGGCCACCAGCACCGCCGGCAACTGCGGATCGGCCGGCAGCCGGACAATGAAGGCCGACCCCTTACCCAATTCGCTTTCGGCGCTCAGCGTGCCGCCCATCATCTGGCAGAATTCGCGGCTGATCGCCAGTCCCAAGCCCGTCCCGCCATATTTCCGGGTGGTGGAGGCGTCGGCCTGCATGAATGGGCGGTATAGCCGGTCCAATTGATCCTGGCTCATGCCAATCCCCGTATCGGCTACGCGAAACTCCATCCACTCCGCATTCTTGCGGTGCACGCGCCGGGCTTCCAGGCGGATCAAACCGTTTTCGGTGAATTTGCAGGCATTGCTCAGCAGGTTGACCAGCACCTGGCGCAGGCGGGTCTGGTCCCCAAGCGTGGCGCCCAGCGCCCCGGCACAGTGAACTTCCAGCCGGTTGCCATTTTGGGCCAGCAGCGGGCGGATGGTGCTGATGGCGTCTTCAATCAACGGCGAAACGTCCAGGCTCTCGATGGACAGCTCCACTTTCCCGGCCTCGATTTTCGAGAGATCCAGAACATCGTTGATCAGACCGAGCAGGTGTTTTCCAGCCCAGCGGATTTTGGCGAGGTCCGGCAGCAGGTCCTGCTGTCCGCGATCCTCCACCACCTCCTGCAGCATCTCGCTGTAGCCGATCACCGCATTCAGCGGTGTGCGCAGCTCGTGGCTCATGTTCGCCAGGAAGGCGCTCTTGGCCCGGTTGGCCTCTTCGGCGGCGTCTTTGGCGCGGACCAGCTCTCCCTGCACGCGCTTCAGTTCGGTCATATCCTGGGCCAGCCAGACGTAACCTTCGAGCACGCCGGAGCCATTGCGCATTTCGGCCGACGAGAACAGCACCGGGATCAGGCGGCCGGTCTTGGTACGATACGTGCGCTCCACCGCGCTACGGCGCGCGGGGGCTTCGCGTTCTAAAACGACCTGTCCGGCGGGCCGGCCGATCAATTCTTCTTCGCTATAGCCGAGCAGCCGCAACGTGCTGGGATTGACCCGGCGGATCTGCAATTCGGTATCGGTGACCAGGAGGGATTCCTCCATGGAACGCAGGATGTTGTCTACATACTCCTGGGAACGCTGGCGGGTCATCGAGGCGCCCAGCATGCGCGCGGCCGACCGGAAGCCATCCCGTTCGGCGTCGCTCCATTCGCGCTCGCGCCGGTAGTCCTCAAATCCCAGGAATCCGAACCAGCTTCCGGCCACTTCGATGGGCACCATGATGAGCGATTTTGGGGCATCCGCGGCAGCCCCGAAGGGCTGGCGAAGATTCACCGGCACGACTTCGCCGCGGCGCAGAGCGGCGCTGCGCGTATTCCAATCCGTCCCGGCCCAGGCCAGCCGAGTCTGGCGAAACCCGGCGCTTCCCCGGTCGAGTGACGGCTCGGTCCATTCGTGCAGGACGGTGCTCACCAATCCCGGCTCCGCCGGATGCACCTGCGCCACATAAACGCGGCTGACGTGCGCCGCGACGCCGATCTTGGACAGCGTTTCGGGGATCACCGTTTCCCAGCCCGCCGTACTCAGAATCCGGCGCGCGGCAAAGCTCACGGAGGCCATCAGAATCCCCTTGGCCTCGTTGGCGGTCTGGGCGGTCTCCTCGGCACGCTTGCGCACACCGATTTCGACCTGCAGGATCTCGGTTTGGTTCTCGAACAGCGTCATGATCATGCCGAACGCCACGAAGTACTTGGGAAGGTCCCAGACCACGTGATCGCCGGGAATGTCGATATGCAGCGCGGCGCAGATTTCCGACACCGGGAAGACCAGGCCCCAGGCCAGAAAAGCGAGCGAAGTCAGCAGGACGCCCGGAGTGAGGCGGCGGAAGTATCTCCAGTAGCGCCAGCCCGTGATGGCAAAACCTTCGCAGAGGAGAAAGTCGATGCCGCTCTCCGGGTGAGTGGCGATGCGCCAGGCGGCCCACATCCCCGGGGCAATGGCCAGCAGCAGCCATGCCGCCAGACTGCTCGCGGTTTTGCTGGGCTGAAGCAGGGCCAACCCCACGCCCGCGCCCAGCACCACCGCCAGCAGGCTGCGGTAGAGCATGGCGTTGTCCACGTCATAGACCATGCAGGTCCAATAGATCACCGCCGGCGCCACCAGAGCCGACCAGAACACCACACGGTCGCGCGGCCTGCCGCGTTGCGGACAGACGGAGAGAAAGAAAGCGGAGGCGGCCGCGAGCAGAGTCGAGTAGGCCGACCAATTCGCCAGCCGGACCGGGATCAGGCTGAAACTGAACAGCAGCATGGCCGCGAAATGCACGACGATGCAGGCCCAGCCAATCATCCACAGGCGCGCGCGCGGCTGGCGGTCGCGTACATAGATCCAGGCAAACAGGCCGACCAGTACACTCATCACCGTCAGGGTCACGACGCGTTGAAATTGCGGAAACATTCCCTTCTTCCTCTTCTTTCAGCTCACTAGCGCATCCACGCCGACCGCACGGGCCGCCTGCATAGGACCGGCCAGCCATCGGCCTACACCCGGATCGCTCACGCTCTCCGCCTCGGCGGGCAGGCGCACGGTAAATGTCGAACCGCGGCCCAACTGGCTCTCCACGCTCAAGGAACCGCCCATCATGTGGCAGAGGCGCCGGCTGATCAGCAGCCCCAAACCGGTTCCACCGTACTTACGCGTGGTGGACGCGTCGGCCTGCATAAAGGGCCGGTACAACCTGTCGATCTGCTCGCGGCTCATCCCGATGCCCGTGTCCGCCACGCGCACCTCGATCCAGGCGGCGGTTTCGCCGATCACGCGCTCCGCCTCCAGGCGGATCAAGCCGCACTCGGTAAATTTGCAGGCGTTGCTTAAGAGATTGAAGAGCACCTGCCGCGTCCGCGTCTGGTCGGCCAGCAGGTAGCCGACGTCTTCCGCGCAGACCAGTTCGAGCCGGTTGGCGTTCTTCTCCACCAGAGGCCGCACCGTACCGGCCACGTCGTGGATCACGGGGGCGGCCGCAAACCTTTCGGTAACCAACTGCACTTTTCCGGCCTCGATCTTGGAAAGGTCCAGCACATCGTTGATCAGGCCCAACAGATGTTTGCCGGCGGTTTGGATTCTGCCCAGATCCACCAGCATGTCCCGTTCGCCGCGTTCCTCGGCGATCTCCTGCAGCATTTCGCTATAACCGATCACGGCATTGAGAGGCGTGCGCAATTCGTGGCTCATATTGGCCACGAACTCGCTTTTCGCGCGGTTGGCCGCTTCCGCGGCTTCCTTGGCGTGCAGCATCTCGTCTTCGGCGCGCTTGCGTTCCGAGATGTCGCGGGCAATGCCCAGTAAACCCACCAGCCGCCCCCCTTGGCGAATGGCCTGCAGGCTGACCTCTACCGGCGTACGCTGGCCGTCTTTCGCACCCAGTTCCCATTCCAGGTTGGGATAACTATCCCCGATTCCCACGCGATGGACGGCTTCGCCGATCTTTTCGTGCCACACCGCGGGCAGCAGGCGGGCTAGCGGCCGGCCGCAGGCTTCTTTGCGCGAATACCCTAAAATGCGCTCTCCTGCACGGTTCAGCGACGTTACGGTCTGATGCAGATCCAACGTGAAAATGATGTCATTGGCGTGCTCCACCAGGTTGTGGTAGCGCTGTTGCAAAATCGCCTGGCGTTTCAGGACCACGACCCAGGCGAGCCCGGCCAGGATGGCGAGCGCCAGCACGCTGAGCATCACCAATGCCTTCGGGATGGTCCACCAGGGAGCCTTCCGCACAACCGCCACGTCGGCCGCCGACTGAACCAGCAGCCGGAATGCCTGGTCGTGTTCGTTTTCATTCTTTTCGGACACACAGATTCCGGATACTCGCAGCATGCTGTCGGGCGGCGTATCCAGCAGACTGGCAGCGCCATGCGGACGGCGGATCAGCGCGCCGAATACAGTGCCGGCCCTTTTCAACACCAGCGTCAGGCTATCGCCAACGACCGACCTCCCCAACAGACGCCCCTGGATGGATACGGGCAGAGAATCGTAATCGCCGCTGAGAAGCTTATCGACCGTAACTGGAATTGGCGTTAGAGGAGACTGGATGCCGATGCGCCGGCAAACCGCGTCCTCCACCGTCAGCGCGTAATCGGTGGCGTGCGGGAATCCGGCTACATCCAGACGATCGCCGGGCTGGAACGCCGCCGGCTCGCTGGATTCGACTCGCAAACCGGTGCGGCCGTCGGACAGGTAGATGGTCTTACCGTCCTGCAGGGTAACGACACCCTGCAGGCGAATGCGGTGTCCCAGCGAACGTTGTGGCGCGAAGCGCGCCACCGTCTCGATCGGCTGCACATCCCTGGTGAAGGGATCCACCGGCGGCTCGACGACCTGAATTTGCGTCAGATCGGGAACGTAAAGCAAAATCCCCACCATTTGCAGCTTGTTATTAAAGATGGCCCCGCAGGCTCCCCGAATGCGCACTTCGGCATCTACGAAGTCGCTGGGAGCGGGTCCATGAATGCCCGGTATCAGCGCCTTCAAACGGCCGCCGGCGACCGCCACGTCGAGGGTGAGCAATCCGTCCTGGAGGTGCACCTGCCGCACGATGCCCTCGGTCTCGACCCATTGGCTATCTTCCGCCGTCGAAAGCATTCTCTCGAGCGATGGCCGGGCGGGATTCGGGAGGGGCGCCTGCCCGATTACGCGGTATCGAGGCCTGCCGATTTGGGGAGCAAAGTCCGGGACCTCGGTGACGCCTTCCAATTCCACGAGTTGGCCCGCCCGCAGCGGGGGCGCATCTTTCGGGACGTTCACCCAGGTGCCGGCGGTGGCGTCCTGTACGAAAACGTCGGGAGTCGCGGTGCCCATGTATGTATTCCGCCCCAGGAAGTTGGCGCCGTGAGGGCTGTAATACGTCACGACTGCCCGAATCCGGACCGGGTAGCCGCGCGCGGCCTGGTCGGGAGGAAGTTGCCGGATTTGGGCGACGTGCGTCAGGAGCGGAAGAGGCGCGCCCTCGTTGGTGGGCCGCCCGTGGGCCGCCGCGGCGCAGATTATGGGAGCCAATAGCATCGCGAAGCCCCTGCGATAATCTTGCAAAACCGGCAATAGTCCCGAAGCCGTCATTACTCTCTTTGTTTCTTTTTCTAACGCGCGGCATAGAAATTGCCGCAAATCGCCTTGGGTCCATCTTGGCCGGTAATGGGGGTAGGGGCAATACTATCGGAAGTTTAGATTTGGTACTACTGGTTCTAGTAGTTGTTAATTCTTGGCGATTTAACGTAGATCGGGCTGAAAATTCTGAGCGATTTTTGCTTTATTGCACGCTGCGAGGGTAATATCCGTCACACTTGGGGACGGTTGCCGGCTAGCGAGGAGGTGGCCAGCATGCCGCCCAGCCCCATCGTCTCGACCGCCGACGACGGCACGATCACCATCGAGCCCTTCTCTTTGATCGCCTCGTACAGCATATTCATGGCCCGCAGGTGCAACGCCACGGGATTGTCCTGGTAGGTCAAAGCCGAGTTTGAAAAGTTGTCCGCGATCTCCGTCTCGGCCTGCCCCAGAATGATGCGCGCCTGCCGTTCCCGCTCGGCCTGGGCCTGGCGCGACATGGCGTCTTCAAGCTCATGCGGGATCTTTACGTCCCGGATCTCGACCGACTGCACGGTGATGCCCCACGGATTAGTTTTCTCGTCGAGGATGCGCTGCAGTTCATGCCCCAGCATCTCGCGCTCCGTGATCATCTGGGCAAGCTGGTGGCGGCCGATCGATTCCCGGAGGGCCGTCTGCGCACTGAGCGTGATGGCGCCGATGAAGTCTTCGACTTCCAGGATTGATTTTTCGGCATTCCATACCACCCAGAAGATGATGGCATCCACATTGACCGGTACCGTATCGCGGGTGAGCGCCGATTCGGCCGTCACGCTCGCCACCCGGACGCGCTGGTCCACGAAGCGGCTGAGGGAATCCACGATGGGCACAATGTGGAAGATGCCGGGTCCGCGCAAGCCGATATAGCGGCCCAGCCGCAGCACGGCGACCTTTTTCCACTGGTCGGCCACGCGGATGGCGAACATGAGGTAGAGCCCTATGGCGCAGCCGGCCCAAGCGGGTACGGGATTGTCCATGGCCACTCCGACAGCAACTCCGGCCGCGATACAAATGACGCCAAGGGCGGCGCCGATGCTGCTGACGGGCATTTTCTGGCCCTTTTCGAAGCCATCCTGTTTTCCTTGCCGCATAGCCATCCTATAGATCATTGAGTTGCTCCTTAAGTTCTGCGACTGTGAATCCGGCGCTGCCGGCGCGCGCCACAAATTCGGAGATGAGTTGTGCCAGGCGGCGCCGCCGCTCGACATCGTCCGGCTGTACCTGCCGTTGCGCGATGAAGGTGCCGGTACCCTGCTGGGTTTCGAGTACCCCGCGGATCTCGAGCTCACGATACGCCCGGACCACGGTATTGGGGTTGATGGCGAGATCCACGGCTAACTGCCGGACAGTGGGCAGTTGATCGCCGACCGTCAATTTGCCCGACGCCATGCCTCCCAGAACCTGGTCGATGATCTGGCGGTAGACCGGAACACCGCTATGCAGGTCCAGGCGAAAGGCGAAGGCGGCCGTTTTCGTCATCTATACATATAGTGTACTAGTTGACAGATACAGTCAAGGGAAAGCTTTAAGAGTTTGGCCGATTTCCTAACTGTAGTCGTGGATAAACGCTATAGTCCGGCGAACGTCATTGCGCGGTTCACATCCGTGTGCCGAAAATCGCTATTCGTGACATTGACCGAGACCACTTGTTTGAAGACGAACAGCGCCCGGACTGAGAATTCCCCACCGAAACCGGAGGGAAACCAGACTCCGTCGGCTACGCGCCGATAGGTGACGGTGAAGCCGATGCCCTGCACGCTGGTCCCCAGCAGGATGCGCACCGGCAGCGGAACTCCGATCGTTAGATCGGTATACACCCGCACCGGCTGATACTCCTCGGCATCGATCAGCGCTTCACCCTTCCAGCAGCCTCGGTTGCCGGAGGCGTCCTGCCGTTTGTTGGGGCGGAACGTCACGCGGTAAACCTTCCGCCCGGCATGCATTTCGGCGCCTGCGAGCTTGTATTCGTAAAGGCGCTGCTCCTCCGCCGTGAGCGGGAAAAGGCCACGCGGCACTCCATCCTTCGTTTTGCCGAGCGACGTGCTGAACGAGTCGCCTTCGCTCCCGGTGGCGACCGACAGGCTCTCTCCGGAGCCGCCGCTGAGATTGACATTGCAGCGGCTCGGGCCGCCATTCTTTTCCGGCGGGCGCACCAGCCGGCGCTCAATGGCATCGGCCATAGGGGTTACGGTGTATCCCGCCGTTGTTCACAGGTCATCTTGCCGTTCGCCCGATGCATCGCCACCAGTTCCTGCTGGCGATATACGAACTTTCTCCGGGCCTCCACCGATTTGGCCTGGTTAGCCGCTACGCGACGCATAATGTCGTCAACCGAGGGAGCCTGCGAGAATCCTGCCGAAGCTGCAGTCAGTATCCAGACAATCCGCTTCATATTGCTGAATACGACGATACACCCCTACCAGAACGCAGACAACCGCGGGCGTGCTCTACGGCCGGCGCCGCGCTTAACCCACTAAGGCCGGCGGCTGGCCACCTGCGTCGCCAGCGACAGGCTCTCCACGTTCCAATAAGCATACGGCCGGATGAGCGCCGCCTTCACATTGTGCAGCGACGGCGATACCGCAATCAGCGTATTCTTA
>JBEKIM010000126.1:0-15885 GCA_050011755.1 Bryobacteraceae bacterium
GAAAACCGGCACGGTGCTGTAGGGCCGCAGAGCATGGCGGACTCCCAGTTCGTAGAAGACGTTGGCGTTCGCGGTGGTCAGATCCGCCACCGCGTACTGGCAGAGGATAAGGCGCTCGAACATGGGTTTATGAATGATGCCGCCGACGACCTCCTCGTCGGCACGGATGGGGTCGAGCCCGGCTTCGCGAATGGCCGGGGCGATCAGTTTTTCGTAGACGGCATCGAAGTCGATCGGGGCTCCGGAGAAGTCCGGCTTCTTACCGAAAGGCATGAGCACAAAGCAGAGGGCGTTCATTCAATCGAATTATACTAGCAAGCCGGCTGAAAGCCGGCTGCGGGCATGATTGCCCGCCCCCCAAGACGCCTGATACAAAGGATGAGATGCCCGCGACCCAAGACGATCGACTCACGTTGGCGGCTATCGCTGCGCTGGCTTGCATCCTCCAGGATGTGTTGCACGAAGGACTGGGCCACGGCGTGACGGCATGGCTGAGCGGGGCGCATCGCATGACCTTGAGCACGGTGGCACTGCAGAGCGATATCGACACACGCTGGATTTCGGCAAACGGCACGCTGGTGAACCTCCTTTTTGCGGCGATCTTCTGGGCGCTGCTGCGCCGGCCGGAGCGCTACAAACCTGCCACGCGATACTTCCTGGTGTTGGCGATGACCGGGAACCTGTTTACGGGGACCGGCTATTTCCTATTCTCGGGAGTGTCCAACTTTGGCGACTGGGCGGCTGTGATCCGCGGTCTCGAACCGCACTGGATATGGCAACTCGGGCTGGTAGTGCTGGGGGCGGTTTCGTATTATGCCTCGATGCGAGTGGTGGCCGTCGAACTGAAGCCATTTCAGAACGTCCGCGCGCTGTGCTGGACACCTTATTTCACGGACGGGATTCTGGCCGGGCTAGGAGGCTTGTTCAATCCTTTCGGGTTGTTCTATGTGATCGCATCGGCGTTGCCATCCACGTTGGGCGCCAATGCCGGGCTGCTGAGTTTGCCCTGGATGGTGCGCGGGGGTCCGCAAGGCGAAGAGAGGCCGGTTGGGCCCATTCCACGCAGCCTTTGGTGGATCGGTACAGCCGCGGCTGCGAGCCTGCTGTTCATCTTCGCGATTGGCCGAGGAATCGCGTGGTCGCGATGATGGCCTGACCATCTCGAAGGGAACATTCTGAATGGGGTACTGCTTCCAGTCGCGGTAATCGAAGTGCCACCACTCGGATGGATAGACGCTGAATCCCTGTTTCTCCATCGCGCTCCGCAGCACCTGCCGGTGCGCGCGCTGCCCGGCGGTGCCCCCGGCGTAGTCCGGATAAGAACGTTCGGACATCTCGTCGTAGCCGCCGGTCATTTCGATTTCGCGCCCGGTTTTGAGATCGTATAGCGAGAGATCGACGGCGCATCCGCGATTGTGACGCGAGCCTTCGGCCGGATCGGCGACGAACTCATGTTTGTCCGGCGGCGTAGCGTCCCAGAATATCTTCGTGACATACCAGGGGCGATAGGCATCGAAGATCAGAAGGCCGTAGCCCTGCTGCAGCAGATCGCGCTGCGCGCGCAGCAAGGCTTCGGCCGCGGGGCGTTCCAGGAAGGCGCGCGCGGATGAATAGACCGGCGTGCTGAGGAAATTATCGGAAGTGGCGTAGCGGATGTCGAGCTTGATGTGGGGATCTAGCGCCGCAAGATCCACGAGATCGGATGCCAGGAAGCTGCCATGCTCCACTGGAGGATGGGCAGCCAAGGCCTCGGCGCGCAGTTCGGCTACGGGCCGCACCGGCTGGATGCGGAAGATCCCAGGGCGCGTTTGGGCCGCCGCGGCGAGCGCAAGCAGCATCAGCCCCAGGCCGGCTGAAAGCCGGGAGTGGTTACCCGATATCATCGTCGAAATCGTCGCTGTCGTCTTCATGGGCAGGCTTGGCGGTGATCCGGATCTCGGCGAGGTTGGCGGATTGCAACTCGCGGTTGATGGCCGGTATGTCCGTGGATTTGATTTTGCGCCAGCGTTCCAGTACCGCGGGAGAATCGCGCTGGATCCTGGACAGTGCCGCGGACTGGGCCGAGGTGGGCGCGGCATCGGCGCTGTCGATTTCACTGTAGAGGATGGAGGCCTCGCCATTCACCGACGTGAGCCCCGGCTCGGCCGGCGGCGGCCCGAATCCTCCACCGGCGCCGAGGGCCGCCTGGATCTTCTTTGCCAGCGCGGCGAGATGCCCGGCTAGCGGGCCGGTGGTGTCGTGGGCGAGCTTGCCGGCCTGCTCTTGCGCCTCTCGGGCTTCACGGATGGAGGTGGTGGTTTGGGCAATCGTGGCGGCGAGTTGATTCGCTGCGCCGGACTGCTTTTGCAGGTCGGCCGGCGAGGCCTTCACGCGCGGGTCCATCTTCACGGTGAGCGGCGCGGTGTAGCTTTGGCCATCGACCGTGAGCTTCACGGTGTAGGCGCCGGGCAGCACGCTGGGGCCTTGCGGCAGACGCGGCGTATCGTGCGGAACGGCCGCGATCGGATACCCGTGCCGCAAAGAATCCGGCGGCGTGGCGTGCAGATCCCAGACCCAGCGATGCAGACCGCCGGTAGCGGGTAGAGTGTGAGACGGCCGCAACCACAAGGCGGGGATGCTGAGGGTCTTCAGATCGGCTTCGGTGATTTCAGGCGAGTCGGTACTGGCGTAGCGGCGGACGAGCTTGCCGTTGGCGTCCAGGATCTCGAGCGTAACCGGACCCGAGGCGGGCTGGGCCAGGTAGTAATCGATGACCGCGCCATCCGGCGGATTTTCGGCCAGCGGCTCATCGGGGGGCAGGGGCGTGTCGGTATTGGTATCGCGCTTCACGCGATAGGCGGGCGCGGGGTGGCTGAGCCATGCACCCGATGCAAGGGCCTTCTCGCCGATCTGGCGGAGGGGCGTGATGTCGTCGAGAATCCAGAAGGAACGGCCATGCGTGGCGACGATCAGGTCGCTCGCGTGAATCCACAGGTCGCGCATGGAAGTGTGCGGCAGGTTCAATTGCAGCGACTGCCAATGATCGCCATCGTCGAACGACACCCATACGCTGGTTTCGCTGCCGGCGAAGAGCATGCCTTTGCGGACGGGGTCTTCGCGCACCGTATCGATGGGCGCATCGTTGGGCAGCCCCGAGGTGATGAGCTGCCAGGTTTTCCCGCTATCGTGCGTGCGGTAGATATATGGCGTGAGATCGTTGACACGGAAGCGGCTGACCGAGGCGTAGGCGGACTTGTCGTCAAAATGCGAAGCCTCCAGTTGCGTGACCTTGTTCCAAGGCGTAAGTGCCGGGGGAGTAACGTCCTGCCAATTCCGGCCTCCGTCCGCGGTGACCCAGATCAAGCCTTCGTCGGTGCCGGCCCAAATCGTATCGATATTGTGGAACGACGGCGCCAGCGAATAGACGACGCCGCGCTGCTTGTCCGCGCCCTGATCTTTGGCGGCGAGGCTGCCAAGACTCGAGGGGATGCCGGGATGGGGGCGGGTCAAGTCGCCGCTAACGGTCTGCCAGGATTGCCCGCCGTCGATGGTCTTGAAGACCACGTTGGCGGCGTAGAAAAGCACGTGCGGATCGACGGGGGAGAATACGATGGGCTGGGTGCGATCGGCGCGATAGCTGCCGGTAGAAGGCGGCGGGGGACTGATGATTTCGACCTCGCCCGTGGAGCGGCGCCATTTCGACACCTGGCCGCGGCCCGCGCCGTAGACGATATCCGGATCGCGCGGGTCGGGCGCCACGTAGCCGTATTCGATCACGCCTACGGGGTGCCATTCGCGGAAGGTGATGACGCCGTCGTTGCCGCGGCTGGAGATACATACCGATCCGCTTTCCTGCTGCCCGGCGCAAACGCGATAGGGGAAAGCTTCGTCGGCGATGGCGTGGTAGAGCTGGGCGGTGGGCTGGTTGTACCAGGAACTCCAGGTGCGTCCACGGTTCACGCTGACGAGGGCGCCCTGGTCGCCGACCAATAGGATGATATCGGGGTTGTTGGGATTGATCCAGATATTCTGGTAATCGTCACCGCCCGGCGCGCCTTTGAGCGCGGTCCAGGTCTGGCCGCCGTCAGTGGAGCGCCAGGTGACGATGCTGGCGCTGTAGAGGGTGTCGGGGTCTTTCGGATCGACGCGCGGAACGGGCAGATCGCCGCCACCGATGCGATTGGCGGGGCGGGCATCCGTAGTCGCGCGATGCCAGTTTTCGCCGGCGTCATCCGAGCGGTAGATGCCTACCTCGCGGCCGGAAGCGATGGCGGCGTAGAGGCGGCGCGGGTTGCTGGGGGCGATGGCCACATCAGCCTGCGCCACGTCGGGCAGGCCCTGCGTGAGCTTGTGCCATGTTTTGCCGCCGTCGGTGGATTTGAAGATGCCGCCGTGTGTGCCGCTATACTCGTTCGAGAATTCCCAGGGGCCCTGCCGGCATTCCCACAGCGAAGCGTAGAGAACGTTGGGATTCGACGGATCCATGGCGATATCGGAAGCGCCGGTGTTTTCGTCTACGTAGAGCGCTTTTTGCCAATTCTGGCCGCCATCGCTGGAGACGAAGACGCCACGCTGTTCGTTGGGCCCATAGGGATGGCCGAGCACCGCGGCGAACAGATGGTTGGCATCGCGGGGGTCTATCGCCAGTGCCGGAATCTGCTGGCCGTCGCGCAGGCCGAGGTGGGTCCAGGTCTGGCCCGCATCGGTGGATTTGTAGATCCCGTCGCCCACCGACAAATCGGGGCGCTGGAGGCCCTCGCCGCTGGCCACGTAGAGGATGTTCGAATCCGAGGGCGCTATCGCGATGGCGCCGATGGAGCCGGTGGGCTGGCTATCGAATATGGGGGCCCAGGTGCGGCCGTAGTCATCGGACTTCCAGACACCGCCGTTGACCTGCCCCATGTAGAACAGGTTGGGTTGAGCGGGAACGCCGGCGGCGGCGCGGGTGCGGCCGCCGCGAAAAGGACCTATGTTCCGCCAATGGAGCTCTTTGAAGAGCTCGGGCGTGATTTGCTGCGCGCCGGCCAGCGGGAGGAGGACGGCGGAGAAGCAGAGGGCTGCGCGAAGGGTCATCTCTCCTATTATGCGTCGCCGCGAGCGGGCGGCGGCAGGGGCCGGATTTTCGGGGCAAATCGCATTTTGTGACCAACGAACCCAATAAGTGCTTTGTTTGGTGCAGCCTGAAAAAAGCACGAAGCCAAGCCCGACGGCTCATTACTTGTCGAACGTGATGCTGGACTCGCCCGAGAAGCGGTGGTAATTGCGGAAGTCGATGGTGTTGCGGCTGCAGGAGCCGGTATCGCGCTGGCAGCCGAGGTTCTCGGCGTGAACGGGCACCAGGAACTGGCGGTCGGCGAAGCGGACGAATTCGTAATCGGTGGCCATCTCCACGTGATCGGAGGGAAAGGCATCCGGAATGTGGGTCGCTTGCATTTCTATGCGCAGCACGCGGTGGGTCTCTTTGTCGATCCACACAGAGCCGGTGTACGAAGGTTGGATCAGTTGAGAGGCCACCATGATCCGCCAGTGGGAATGCTCGCGCTCGACGGAAAAATCGTAAACCAACGACGCACGGCCGGCCGAGCGGGATTCTTTGCGGTACTCGAAATCCGCGGCAGTGTAGGGCGAGAAGACGTCAGCCAGGACGCTGCCGAATTCGCCTGTGGACCAGGATCCGGAGAGATCCTCGATGTTCTTCTTGGTGGATTTACCGTTGATCTGCAGGTTGCGGTAGCTCTCGTGGCCGTTTTCGTAAACCAATGCCATGGAAACGATGTCGAGGGGCTGCCAGTTCTTGGAGCCGGGTTCGCTCTGATAGCGGGTCATGATTTCCTGGCAGACGTAGTTGGGCAGGCTCTCCAGGAAATTGCCGGAAGCCGCGCGCGCTTTTTCTATGACGACTTCCTCCGGGCGCTGCGGTCCGCGCACGGGAGGCTCGGATTCAGCGGCAGGCGGTTCATTGCGGGCCGACAAGGCCGGGGCGGGTGTGCCGGGCGGAGGGGACGGTTCGGCTTCCTTATGCGCGGCACCGCCGCCGCGTTTCAAAACCGGCGGACCCTGGTCGTCGGGATCGATCTGCACGGACCGCACTTCATCTTTGACCGGCGCGTTGAGATCGGCCGGATTGGGATCGTCTGAGTGGGCGGGGGTGGCGGAGGGCGCCGGCGCCGCTGCCTGGGAAGCGGGTTGGGACGGCGATTGGGGCGGCGGCGCGGCGGCTGGGCCGGCGTTGTCTTTGTTCGTGTTATCGCCGGTCTTGGCGTCGGCACCGTCTTTGCTATGGTCGTGCGAACCCTTGGCGAGGGACGTTTCGACCGGTTCCGCGGCGTGCGCGCGATCCTTGGCGGTGCCGTCCTGCTGCCAACTGACATTGACGGCGGTCATGAATCCCTCATCATCTTCGCTGGACTCGACTTCGATGTAGTCGCCGGGCTTCAATTCGGCGGGCTTGATGGCATTGCCCATTTTCAGGAAATGCGTCTCGGCGGTGCGCTTGAAATTCAGAATGCGGTGGTCGTCGGCCTCCAGGACGACCTGGTCTTTGAAGAGGCGGCGTAGCATGCCGTCGGTGCTGGTGAGTTGGGCGGCTTGCTCGTCCTTTTTGTGACGGCGCGGGAAGGGGATACCCATGCCTCCGGTGCCGGGGTTCTGCCCGGGAGGATATTGGCCGGGATACTGTGCGGTGGCGGGAAGCAGGAATAAGGCAAAGCAATACCCTAAGGAACGCCAGTTTGGACGGTGAACAGACATATGGCTACTAAGGATAGCTGGACGTGCCGGGCGGGCGAGCGGTTACGGGCCGGTCGAGTCTGGAGACCCTTTGCAGGTGCAGACGCCTGCCCCACTCGGTTCGGCACTTCATGGCGGTGAGGATGCGATGGAAGCCGCGGTCGAAGTCTGGGAAGAGATCGATGTACTGGGTTTCACGCTGAATGCGCGAGGGGACTGGGCAGGCATCGAGCCGGGCTGGAATCAGGAAGATCTCGTCGAGGGGGAGGCGCTGCGTACAATCGAGCGCATACCGGATTTCAGCCTGAAAGCCGCCTTTTTTGTTGACAGACCGGGTGGAGAAGCAGGCCAGGAAGAAGTCCGAAGTGCCGATGGCTGCTTCGATGGAGCGCGGCCAGTTCTGGCCAGGGAGAAGCTTGCGGCGGTCCAGCCAGGGATCGAAGCCGCAGGCCTCCAGATTCTCAAAGAGGCGGTCGGCGGCGACGGCATCTTCCTGCACGTACGCCACAAAAACCTTGGGGCGATTGAGTGCCTGAAAGCGGAAACCACGTTGGGCGTCGGGACGAAACGTACCGAGACCATCTATTTCCACGCTGGCTCCTTCGGCGAGGCACCGGCGGATGAGGCGGGCGACCTGTGCGCTGGATTGAAGACTATTTTCGGCCATGGCCCGCCGGTTTCTCCTTTTTGAACCGATAGGAACCTTGTGGTCCCGGGCTGAACTGGCCTAGTCCGGGGAATGGCGCGGGTTTGCCGCGGCGCAGTTTCGCGAGAATCTGGTGGACCACGCGATCCAACTGGTCGGCGGCCTCGGCGTTTGAGACACCCGACTGGCGGGCCAGACGTTTGGCTATTTCCGGCTTCCTCATGTCGATTCCATGCTAGCAAGGCCAACCGAGGAGTTTTGTTTGCCAAGGGTGGTGCGCGGCTGTACTGCTCTGGAAATAAAGGACCTGTCTGTCCACTGCAGGCTTGTGACCCGGAATAGTCTATCGAAATGAAGTGATTTTAATAACAGTTTAAGAGCCAGTTCATCTGCCGCGGTTTATGATACGTTGCAGACGAGGCAGAATCGTCGAATCAAAAGGAGATCTCTAATGAAGAAATTGATGACCTTGATGCTGGGCCTTTCCATCGCGCTGGGCTCCGTCGCTATGTTCGCGCAAAATTCCACCGACACCACCAAGAGCACGGCGAAGAAGAAAGCCAAGAAGAAGACGAAGAAAGACACCACCAAGACCGACACGAAGGGCTAACTTCGTTTTCCATGACTGGGAACGCCGCGTAGCGGTCGGTTTTCCAAAACCTACGCGGCCCTCCAGTTGTTTGTGTCAATCATCCCTCCTGAAGAATTGCGGCTATATCCTAACGAGCCGCTAGTAGATTCCCCCCATCTGAGACCCCCTTGCTGCAGCGGGCCCGTCCTCGAGCAATGGCTCGAAAGAGCGGGACTTAAAAGTCCCGCCGGCACGCTGAAGCGTGCGCCACGGGCAACGTAACAAGTTGACTCGCCGCGCAGTTTCTTCTAATCTCTAGTTGGATAGAGGAGATCGTTTTTTCTAACCCCGCAATGAACATTTCCGTGAGAGGTGAATACGCGCTGCAGGCCTTATTCGACCTGGCATCGCAGCCGCCGGGAATCCCGGTTAAGATCGCCGAAATTGCCAAGCGCCAGAAGATTCCGCAGAAATTTCTGGAGCTGATTCTGGCGGGCCTGAAGCAGGGGGGATTTGTAGAATCCCGGCGGGGCGCGGAAGGCGGCTACTTGTTGGTGCGTCCTCCCGAGAACCTGACCGCGGGCGAGGTGCTGCGTTTCGTGGAAGGTCCGCAGCCGGGGCGTTCGCGGTCGCGGCGCAAGGGCGAATCGCCATTCGCCGAGATGTGGAGCCGCGTGGACCTGGCGGTCTCGGACGTGCTCGACCACACGACGTTCGCCGAATTGCGGCGCGCCTGGACTGAGCGCAACGCCAGATTCATTCCAAACTGGGAGATATGAGCTTGTTCTACGCGGACAATTCACTCAGCATCGGCCGCACACCGCTGGTGCGCATCAATCGCATCACGGATGGAGCGCCGGTCACGATGCTGGCCAAGATCGAGGGGCGCAACCCGGCGTATTCGGTGAAGGACCGGATCGGGGCGGCCATGGTTTGGGACGCGGAGCAGCGCGGAATCCTGAAGCCGGGGAAAGAGATCATCGAGCCCACCAGCGGGAACACGGGCATCGCGCTGGCATACGTGGCGGCGGCGCGCGGGTATAAGATTACGCTCACTATGCCGGAGACGATGTCGATCGAACGGCGGAAGGTGCTGCAGGCGCTGGGCGCCAGGCTGCTGCTTTCGGACGGCGAGCAAGGCATGGCTGGGTCGATCGCCAAGGCACTGGAATTGGTCTCTTCGGACCCGGATCATTATGTATTGCTGCAGCAATTCGAGAACCCGGCGAATCCGCGCATTCATTTCGAGACGACCGGTCCGGAGATCTGGGCCGACACCGCCGGCGGAATCGACGTGCTGGTCGCCGGCATCGGCACAGGCGGGACGATTACGGGGATTTCAAGGTATATCAAACAGTCGCGGAGAAAAAAGATTCTGTCGGTGGGTGTGGAACCGGCGCGGTGTCCGGTGATTACGCAGACGCTGAAGAAGGAGCCGCTGCATGCATCTCCTTCGAAAATCCAGGGGCTGGGGGCGGGCTTCATACCCGATACGCTGGATTTAGCGATGGTCGACCGGGTGGAAACCGTTAGCGACGAGGAGGCCACCGAGACTTCGCGGAGGCTGGCACGGGAAGAGGGGATTCTGTGCGGGATCTCATGCGGGGCGGCGATGTCGGTGGCGCTGCGGTTGGCTCGGGAGGAGCAGTTTAGGGGCAAGACGTTTGTGGTGATCCTGCCGGATTCGGCCGAGCGGTATTTGAGCACGGCTTTGTTCGAGGAGTAAGATTCTGCTATAGCGGCGCGGACTTAAAAGTCCCGCCGGCACGCTAAAGCGTGCGCCACGACGAGAGGTAAAAGCGGGCGCGATTGGGTGAAAGGGGTGAGTGCGCCCGCTTATCGTAACGGGGATTTGCCGAAAAGACGACGGTTTTGGTGCAAGGGTTACAGGGGATCACCTGAATTGTATTTTTTCTCACATTTAAGAGGCGATACAATCGGGGAAATGAGGCTTTTTATCGCATTGGGGGTGGGAATCGTTGGCTTCGCGTGCGTTGCGGCGGCGCAGCCGGCGGAAAATCCTGCGCTGCAAAATACCGGCAAACCCATGATCCTGCCGTACCTTTGCGGAGAGGAAGACATCCGGTCGGCGGGATTAAGCTGCACGATAGACGATCCCTGCGCCGTATTCCTGGAACTGGCGTCGGTGGAGGCGGTGGGAAACCGGATATTCGTAGCCGGTAATATCCACTCTTCATCGACAACCCTTTATTCGGTACTGTTAGCCAGCGACGACGGGGGCAAGACCTGGCACGAGCCGCACGAGCGCATCCGGCTGGCGGGCCTGGACCGCATCCAGTTCATCGATTTCGAGAACGGCTGGGTAGCCGGGGAAGTGCAGCATCCGCTGCCGCGGGATCCTTTCCTGTTGGCTACGACCGACGGCGGTAAGACCTGGCAGGCGCAACCGATCTTCGGGGACCCGCAATTCGGGGCGATCGTGGATTTCTGGTTCCAGTCGCGGACCAGCGGCGTCCTTTCGATCTACCGGGGCGGGGCAGGGGGAAACGGCCAATATGAGTTGTACGAGACTCCCAATGCGGGTGAGACCTGGATGCTGCGGCAGACCAGCGAACGGCTGATCGAATTGATGCAACACTCGCCGAATGCGGACTGGCGGCTGCGCCCGGATGCGGCCAGCAAGTCGAACCGCGTGGAGCACCGTGTAGGCGGGCAATGGCACAGTGTCGCGGCGTTTTCTGTAGGGCTCGCGGCCTGCCAGCCGCCGGAACCTTCCGGGCCACCGCCCGCGCCTTCCGGGCCACCGCCTGCGCCTTCAGCGCCACCGCCTGCGCCTTCAGGGCCACCGCCTGCTCCCGCCGGCGATGCTCCTCCGGCGCTCCAGAGGTCGCGCTGACGTGAGGCGAAAACCACACACAAGGCTGGGATCGCCGAGGTTCATCGGGCTTCTCGCCAAGGCGCCAAGGTTACCGCAAAGGGCGCCACGAATAAAGTCAGAGATCAGGACTTCTGGCGGTTCGGCTTAGCCTGGGTCAGCGGTAGGTCACGCTGCCGTCGGGCGCCAGCGGCCATCCGGGATTCCATGCGACTTCCCACGGGAAGCCATCGGGATCCGCAAAATAGCCCGAGTAACCGCCCCAGGATGTCTTGCTCGCCGGCTTCAGGATGGTCGCGCCGGCTGCCGCGGCGCGTGCGATCAGGGGGTCGACCTGGTCCTGGGACCGGACGTTGTGGCCCAGAGCCATGGCCGGTTTGCCGAAGTCCTTCGAATCCGCGTGAAAGTCCGCCGCGAGTTGATCGCGCAGGAAGAGGGCAAACACCATGCCGCCGGTTTGAAAGAAGACAATCTCCTGGTTCTCGAAGACCGGCTTCCAGCCGAGGCCTTCCGCGTAGAAGCGCCGGGACTTGGCGAGGTCTCCGACGCCAAGGGTGACAATACTAATGCGCTGCTCCATGGTCCGATACTCTCCCGATGCCGAAAGGGGTGGCGAGGCTAGGGCGGTGACGGCCGCCAAGAGTTCCCTTCGAGTCATACGATTTGAGGATAGACGACTCAGGCGGGTATTGGTTTGCCTAGAGACCCTCAAAGATCGCGCTGACGGGCGTGCTGAAAGCGGGCAAGGCGTCCGGGTCTTCGAGAATTTGATCTTGCTCGAAGGTGTCGGTGCGGCCGTTTGGATGGTTCACCTGAACGATCCGTGAGCCGGGAAAGACCGACCAAACGTCTTTGCTTCCGTGTTTGAAATACAGCCGGATCTTGGTTTGGAGACGGTCGGCCGTTTCGGAGGATACGACTTCAATCGCCAGGTCGGGCGCGCCACGTAGCAACTCGTTCCCCCGCCGCGTGCGTTCGATATTCAACACGCTCAGGTCGGGCACCAGCATGGTACGCTCGTGCAGCCGATACGCCGACTCGACAAATACCTTGCCGGCCCGCTGCTGAAAACACCATACGGCCAGCATTTCAATCAGGTTCGATTTCACGAGCTCGTGAGCCGGCCCGCCACCTGGCGTATCGACCACCTCTCCATCGATCAACTCAATCCTCTGCTCCTCGATATCCGGCAGCTTCAGGAACTCGTCGACGGTGATCGGCGCCGCGGTGGTGCTCATCAATGCGATTATACCCTATACCTCCTGCACGGTCGCGCGGCGCTCCAGCTTGCCCCAGCCGACCACGCGCCCACGAACGGCATAGATCAGGGACTTGGCCACCACATAGTACATCAACTCGCGGTAATAGATGCGCTGAAAGAACAAAAGCGCCAGATCCCAGGGTTTCTCGCCTTCCAGCCAGTAAGCTACGAGGCCCGTGAGCAGTTCCAGGACGAAGAACGCGAGATAGAACGCGAGCACGATGCGCCAGTTACCGGCGAACAGGGCCACGATCATGGCGACTTCGGCGAAAGGGGAAAGGGCGGAAAGAAGCACCTGGAAAATCCAGATGCTGGGCAGGGCCACGAAGCCGAGCGATCCATATTTGGGAACGAAGAGTGCGTCGCGATGTTTCCAGGCGGCCTGCAGAGTGCCGAATGCCCAGCGGAAGCGCTGCTTGGCCAGCCCGCGCGTGTCTTCGGGAGCTTCGGTGAAAGCCACGCCATCCTGCTCATAGCGGATACGGTAACCGGCGCGGCGGATCTTCAGGGTGAGGTCGGTGTCTTCGGCCAGGGTATCGTCTCCGAATCCGCCCATCTGGAGGATGAGGGCCTTGCGCCAGGCGCCCACCGCGCCGGGCACCACGGTGATGGCATTCAGCAAATCGAGCGCGCGGCGATCCAGGTTGAAGCCGTAGATGTACTCGATCGACTGGAAGCGCGTGATCCAGCGGTTGCGGTTGCCTACGCGAGCGTTGCCCGAGACCGCGCCCACGTGGGGATCGGCGAAGTGCCGCACCAACTTTTCGATGGTGCCGGCGCGGAAGATGGTATCGGCATCCAGCGCGATCAGGAGTTCGTGGCGGGCATGCGCGATGGCGTTGTTCAGCGCCGAGGACTTGCCGCCGTTAGGCTGCGAGAGGATGCGGACATTGGGGCGGCCTGAAAAATCGCGGCGCAAGACTTCGAGAGTCGCGTCTTGAGAACCATCGTCGACGATGACCAGCTCCAAATCGCCGTAGCCGTTCCGCAGGATGGATTCGACCGTGCGCGCGATGACCTTCTCCTCGTTATATGCGGCGATGATGACGGAGACCGGCGGGCGGAAAGTGGAATCGAAACGCGCGCCCGCGGCATGCCACTTCTGCACCAAGGCGAGCGAACCGTAGAAGAGGGAGCGGGCCAAGGTCAGATAAATGGCCCAGAGGAAGAGCATGCCGATGATTTTTTTAAACGCGCCCTGCGAGTCGAAGGCGCCGCCCTCGATGCGCGCCCAGCGCATTTCGACGGCGGAGGGCGCGGGCATGAGCTGTGCGCGCGTCTGCCCCAGCAACTCGCTCAGGGGGACGAAGCGGTAACCGCGCGCCTGCAAACTTTCGAGAATGCGCGGCAGGGCGGCTACCGTGGCGGAGCGGTCCCCGCCGGCATCGTGCAAAAGGATCACATGGCCGGGGTCTTCGGGCGATTGCAGTTCCCCTTGGATCTCCGCGACGATTTCATCCGCGGTCACGCCCTTGGCCCAATCGCGCGGATCGATGCGCTCGCCCACTGTGACGTAGCCGGCCTTCTGCGCGCGCAGCACCGGCAGGATTTCCTCGGGAGTCTGGGGCTGGCTATCGGCGTTGTATGGCGGCCGGAACAGCACGGTGGAAACACCCAGCGCGTTCTCGATGATACGCTCGGTGGTGCTCAACTCCAGCGCCGCGCGCTCGCCGGATACCAGCGCGATATTGGGATGGGTATATGTGTGATTGCCGATGTCGTGGCCTTCGGCATACTCGCGCTTGACCAGCCCGATGTTCTGGTCGGCGTTGGCGCCGATGATGAAGAAAGTAGCGTGCACGCCGTGGCTGCGGAGGATATCGAGGACCGCGGGAGTATAGCGCGGGTCCGGGCCATCGTCGAAGGTGAGGCACAGCACTTTGCGGGCCTGGCCGCCGCCGCTCGATTCGATGGTGTAGTAAGACGGCAACTGGCCATACTGTTCCGCATAGCGTCCGTCGGCGCCGCGAGTCACCTGGCGGCCGCCATCGCGGGGCGTCTCGACGATGCGGAGCACGTCGCCATTGCCGTAGTTGTTCACGGATTTTTCGGCGGTGAGGAGGGAAAGCTGGCGGGGATCGTAATCGGCGGCGGGCCACGCGCTGGGCTGGAGGACCTTCCACAGGTCGGGATCTTCCGCGCCCAAGCGCCATAGGGCGACGCCGCGGAAACCGGCATCCGCGACCCCGCGTGCTTCGTTGAGGGCGGTGACCGCATCGAGGAACCAGACTTCGTGGCGGCGTCCGCCCGCCTGGTAGCGATGCACGGGATTGGCCATGGCTGCATCCCAATCGATGCCGGAGCGGTCGGAGACGGCCTGCGACACGATCTCGCCGAAGGTGGTTTCAGCGGACCCGGTGCCGCCGATGGTCCAATCGTAGCCGTAATTGCCGATTCCGATGACCATTTTCTCCGGCGGCGCCATGCCGGCCAGGCGATCGATCTCCTTCTGAAACCAGCCTTGGGAGGCTATCGGTCCGGGTTCGCCCGACTGATAATGCTCGTCGTAGACCATCGGCACGATGTAGTCGTTGACCGCCGAAAGCTGCGCGATATCGTAAGCCGGGTCGTCGATGGGGACGCTCTCGGTGAGCAGCAGGCCGGCGGGCTGGAGCTTCGCGCGCAACTGGCGCATGAAGGCCAGGAAGAGATCGCGGTCGCGCGGCGCGAGATCTTCGAAGTCGATGTTGACGCCGGCAAAATGGTGTTCGGAGAGGTTGTTGTAGATGTTATCGACCAAATCGCGGCAAGCCCCCGCATCGCGCAGGATTTTGCGGACGTCGGCCGGCTGCCAGCCATCGCGATAGTTGGTGACCAGGGCCAGGATAGGCAGGCGGGCTTGGGCGGCGATGGCCATGACGGTAGGATCGCTCTGGTCGTCGAGATCGCCCTGGGCATTGCGCAGGATCAGCCATTCGGGCACGAGGTGTGTGAGATGCGCGAGGTGCATGCGCAGGGAGACCATGCTGGCCGGGTCCCAATTGACGTAAAAGCCGAACACGATGGGGCTGTGGGCGCCGACGCGCGCGGCGGCCTTGGGATGCAGCACGGGCGAGGCGGAGCGCACATACTTGATGTTGCCGGCGGCCTTGCGCAGTTTGAAGGGGACGTTGCGGACGGGACGCTCGCCGCGGATGATGGCGGGGACTTCGTCGAGGGCGGGTATGTGCTCGACCGGGGGGAGACCGAGAGCGGGTATTTGGGGGCTGATGGCCATGCTCATGGCGAACAGGACTGCCAGGAGACCGAAGAAGATGGCGCCGGTCTGGAGGCTGCGGCGGAAGCGCTGCCAGCGTTTGCCGGTGGGATCGTGGAAGACGAAGGAACGTTGGGTATCGGGCACGGTCTCACCTTATTGTAGGCGGGGTGTAGCGCACGCTTCAGCGGGAGCCTCCGCGGATGCGGGTGAAACAGCGGCGAGACCCCCTGAGCCAGGATTGGCCGCCCTCCAAATTGAGTTTTCATCACATTTGGTGGCCCGCAGGGCCATCCTGACACGCTTGAGCGACCCGGCGGGACTCTTAAGTCCCGCGTTCGGCGAACTAAAGTTCGCCGCTGCCCGCTGAAGCGTGCGCCACGGGCGCGCCCAGCGCCGCCTCAATCGCGGCAACCATCTCCGCCTGGTAGCGCTCCAGGCTGAATTCGCCCCGCGCCTTCACGCGCGCATTAGCGGCCGCCTCGCGCAGGCGGTCCGGCTCCCGCAATAGATCCCGTATGGCGGACGCCAGCGCCTTGGGGGAACGCTGCTCCACCAGAAACCCCGTCACTCCATGCTCCACGATTTCGGGGATACCTCCCGCCCGAAAAGCAACCACGGCCACGCCGGCGGCGAAAGCCTCCAGGATCACGCGCGGCGTGGCATC
>JBEKIM010000127.1:0-15667 GCA_050011755.1 Bryobacteraceae bacterium
GGACCGATCCCAACAAGGTGGAAGTCGGCAAGGTTGCGCTGGAAAAAAGCGGCGATAAGTGGATGAGCGGCGCCAAGCAGATGGATGCGTCCTCGGTGCAGAACCTGGTGGATAAGCTGCGCGATCTGGCCGCCACGCAGTTTCCCGAAGCCGGCGGCGGCTCTCCGGTGCTGGATATCACCGTCAGTTCCAACGGCGGAAAGCGCGTAGAAAAGGTCTCCATTACGAAGCAGGGCGATACATATTTCGCGAAGCGCGAGAACGAGCCAAGCATCTATCAATTAGACGGCAAGGCGGTAGAGGATCTGCAGAAGGCTGCGAACGAAGTGAAGGAATCTCCGCCGCCCAAGAAGAAGTAAGGCGCCAGACGCTCCGCCCGTGCGGCAGCTTCGATTGAATCGAGTGACTTCGTGAATGGCCTTCTAACGGACCTCTATGAACTGACCATGGCCGCCGGCTATTACGCGGCCGGCAAGGTCCAGCAGAAGGCCACCTTCGAGCTCACCATCCGCCGGCTGCCGGCGCATCGCAATTTCGTGATCGCGGCGGGTCTCGCGCAAGCCGTCGATTATCTTCTGAATCTCAACTTCGGCGACGAGGAAGTCGATTACCTGCGGTCTTTGCCTGCCTTCGCCAACGCTTCCGCCGGGTTCTTCGATTATCTGCGGGACTTTCGTTTCACGGGCGATGTCTTTGCGGTGCCCGAAGGCACCCCGCTGTTCGCGGGCGAGCCGATGATGATCGTGCGCGCACCGATCGTCGAGGCGCAGATCCCGGAAACGTACCTGCTTTCCGCCCTGACCTTTCAGACCCTGATCGCCAGCAAGGCGGCGCGTATGGTGGAGGCCGCCGAGGGCCGCCCCGTAGTGGAATTCGGTACGCGGCGGGCCCACACTCCCGAAGCCGGCGTGCTGGCCGGACGTGCGGCATATCTGGGCGGCTGCCTGGGCACAAGCAATACGCTGGCCGGATTCCGTTACGGAGTGCCGGTATATGGTACGGCGGCGCATTCGTGGGTACTTTCATTCTGCGGCGAGACGGAGGCCTACCGGAAGTTACAACAGATGCTGGGCGCGTCCACGGTGCAGCTCGTGGACACTTACGATACGCTCGAGGGCGTCAGGAAAGTCGCGGCCCTGGGGCAGCCATTGTGGGGTATTCGACTCGACAGCGGCGACTTCCAGAATCTCTCGCGGGAGGCGCGCGGCATTCTCGACCAGGCTGGTTTGCCGGGCGCCAAGATCATGCTGAGCGGCGATCTGGACGAATACGCCATTCGCGACCTGGTGGCCAACGGTGCACCCGTGGACTCCTTCGGCGTCGGCACGCAACTGGCAACTTCCGCGGACGCACCCGCGATGAGCGCGATTTATAAACTCGTCGAACTTGACGTCGGCTGCGGCATCAAGCGGTTCACGGCTAAGCTGAGCGAGGATAAAGCCACGCTTCCCGGCGCCAAACAACTCTTCCGCTTCGAGGGTCACGATATCCTGGCCCGTTCGGGCGAATGCAGCAACGGCCAGGCGATGCTGCGTCCGGTGTTGTTAGGCGGCAAGCTGGTTGAGCCTCTGCCGGACTTGAACGCCGCGCGGGCGCGTGCCGCACAATCGCTCGCCAAACTACCTGCGCCGCTGCGCAGCCTGGACCCGGCGGAGCCTTGGCCCGTGCGGCATAGCAAGGATTTAGCGGCGCTGATCGAGCGGACCCGGAGCAACCACAAATGAAGACCGTATTCGTGGATGTGGACACGCAGATCGATTTTCTATTTCCGGCGGGCGCATTGTATGTGCCGGGCGCGGAACGTCTGCTGCCCGCCATCGCCCACTTGAACCAGTTTGCCGCGGCGCAAGGCATCCCACTGATCTCCACCACCGATGCCCACAGCGAAGACGATCCGGAATTTCGCCAGTGGCCGCCGCACTGCGTGGCCGGCACCACGGGCCAGTTGAAGCCGCGCGAGACGCTGGCCGCCAATCAAATCATCGTCGAAAAGCAGGTGTTGGACGTGTTCGCGAATCCCGGCTTTCCTGCCCTGCTGGAGAGCCTCGGAGCCGACCGCTACGTGGTTTATGGCGTGGCCACCGAGTATTGCGTGCGCTGTGCCGTCACGGGTTTGTTGGGCACGGGGAAACAGGTCGCTTTGGTTACGGATGCTATTGCCGCCGTCAACGCGGCGGATGGCGCCCGCACGCTAGAGGAATTCACGGCGCGCGGCGGCACATTGACGACGGTTGCCGAGGCGACGAAGGAAGCAGGGCGAACTGAAGTTCACCCCGGCACGCTAAACGGTGCGCCACGGGCTACCTGAGTTCCACCTTGCGGATTGGCTTGGCTATGTTTTGGACGGTGAAGCTGAACCCGATTGGCGGCGCCGGGATGCCGTCCCGCACCGGGATGGAGACGCTCCCTGGCGATGTCAGGGCGGCGTTTTCGGGCAAGGAGCGGACATCCAACGCCAAGGTGACATCGCCCTCCCGCACATTATAGAAAGTAAAGCTGCCATCCGCGCCGGTCGTGGTGTATCGGCCGGTGGGGGCCATGCGGATCACGATACCATCCCGCGTCACGCCCACCGGTGCATGCACCACGCCGGCCACAGTCATCAGCGGCAGCACTTCGAAATCCGCGCGCGCGGTGTGGCGCGCCTGAACCGTCACGCGCGCCTTTTGGGCGTCTCCCGGATCGAAATCCGCAGGCAGTTCCGAGAGGCGCAGGCCCACGTCGTGCGCGCCCTCGGGCACGCTATCGAAAACGTAGCGTCCATCGGCGTCGCTGATCGCGGTCCGCGATCCGTCCAGGCTCACCGATATGCCCGCGGCGCTCCGGGACGATTCCGAAGTCTTCACCAGGACCACGCCCTCCACTGTCCCCGTCAGTGCCGCTACCGGGGTGTTCAGCCGGTCCGGGCTCTCGGACGGCAGGCCTGCGCCCCAGCGGAGCTGCTTCGAAAGCCGGAAATAGAGGCTCCATTGGCGGGTTGCGCTGAGGGTTGCGCCCAGTGGACTGATGCCCGCCATGGCGGGGCTGTTTTGCAGAAGGAAAATGGTTTCCGGATTCAACGTGAGGTTCAGGGAGTTGCGGAACATCTCGCTTTGCAGATTCCAGCCCCGCGCGATACGCCACGCCACGCCGAGCACGGAAGTGCGGTATGCGCTGGTGGAGAAAAGTGTCTGGTTTTGCAGGTCGTTGCCCACTTCGACATTGCCGTAGGCGGAGAAGCGTCCCAAGTTGGCTTGCGCGAGCCCACGGAAGAAAAGGGAATCCCGCTGGACGCCGGCCGCGATCTGCTGGTATCGCAAAGCGCCGCCCAGGGAGAAATGTTTAGCCTGGAAGCTATCTCCGGCCTCCCATGAGCGCTGCAGTTGCGGACTCGCGGCGGTCTCCAGACGGATGTCGCGCCAGTCGACATGCAGGGTGTGCCGCCGCACCACTTTGGAGACAGTGGCATCGAGCTGCCTGTTATCCGACGTCACCGGACTCTGGCCGCCGCCCTGCTCGGAAAAGCGTACGGTCGAGAGGGTGACGGAGCCTGCCAGATTACCCGGCAAAGAGCCGGACACACCGGCCGAGGTGCCCAGGCTGGTGAAGAATGGCAGGCTGTTATCGTGCTCGAGATTGTTGTGGTATTGGCTGGCGGAACCATAGAATTCGAGCCGTTTTGAGGGACGCCAGCGGCCTTCGGCGAAGGGCCCCTGCCGGTCGCCCACGAAGTACCCCGCCAGCGGAAAATACTGCAAGCCTTGGCGCGTATAGTCGGTCTTAAAGGAGAAGCCTGCGTCTTCCCAGGCAAAACCGCCCAGCAGCGACGTCACCGCGGACGGCGCCGTCTCCAGCGGGCGGGAACCCTCCGCATAGATCTTCAGCCGTTTAACCGGCGTATATAGCGACTGCAAAGCCAGGGTCCGTACCAGTGGGGCGGTGCGGCCCGCGGGGAACAGGTATGGATTGTCCAGAATGGCTTGCGGACTGGCCGAGAATTGCATGGCCCGAGCGCCGATTTGCAGGTGCGGGGCGAGCCGGCGCACGGCGGACGCGCCCATCACGCGCTGGGGCGTCACGATGCGGTAAGCCACGCGCATTCCGGCGGTTAGGGTTTGATCGCCCCAAAAGAAGGTGTACTGGTCGTCGCCGTGGGCGGCCTGCACTTTGGCGCCGCGCCCCTCGATATCGGGAACAAAGATGTTGTTAAAGGGAAACGCGACCAAGGCAGCGGGCGCGCGGAAATCGCCGCCCGTCAGGGTCCAATATTGGCCCATCCACGGGGCGCCGCGGATCTCCAGGTAGTTCTCTCCGGCCTCGAATCGGCTCTGGCTGGCATAGCCTTCAAAGTCGCCGGACAGGAAGCCCAAACCCGGTACTAACTCCTGAAAACGAAAAGTCGTGCCCGTAATATTGAGGAGCGGTTGCGCGGCGCCTCCCAGGTAATAGCCCTGGAAAGCCATTTCACCCTGTCCGCCGGGCAACGCGGCGGGCGGCGGATCCTGGCCGAATATCGCGGCCACGGTGGCCGGCAGCACCGCCAGCCAAATGGACTCGCGGCTACGGATTCGGCCTAGCGGCCACAACACGGGCAGTAGCCTCCTGGATTTCGTTGTCGCCCAGGTCTACCCGCGCCCGCAAAGTGTATTGGCCCTGGCCGCCGGCCAGTTGCAGCGGAAACACGAACCTCTGGTCGCGTTTCGGCAATACGGGCATGGGGACGAAATGGGCGGTTTCCACTACGGCTCCTTCGGCGTTCAATACATCCAGTTCGCCGATGGGCCGAAAGTGCATCAGGCTCCAGTTCCGGATGGTCACGACCGCGCGCCATCCCGGAGCCTGGGGATCGGCTAGATACTCCAGCTTCAGGTCCTTAACGGCGCCTTCCACAACCGGGTGCCCGACCACCACGTAAATGGCGGCCACGATCTGCACCGCGGTGCGCAACCCGATGGCTTTCACATCATCGGCCCTGGGCATGGTGGTGAAGCCGATGGCGCAGTGGTAGCTGCGGCCGCCGGCAGCCGCCGGCACGCGCACCGTGTAACGAACGGGAACCTCGGCCTTGCCGTTAAGCTCGATTTCCATGGGGTTGGCAACCAGCCACTGCCGGCAGGAAAACTCCTGTTCCTGGGGATACTCCCGACCGAATTGCGGCGTGGCCGTGGAGTCCAGGTAGAAATCCAACATTTCGGCGGCGATCCGGACCTTTTCCGCGCTGCCGTTGGCCAGCGTGAGAAACCCCGAATGGGTGGCGCCCGGCGCCAGGTTGAGTTCCTCGCGCATGGGCGCAAGCCCGAGGCCGACCTGCGCGGAGGCCCCGCCGGCGAAGGCCATGGCGGCGATGGCGCAGGCCGGCAGAATTAAGGAACGTTGGCGATGTATGAGAGCGAAAGTGAACATGATGGACTCGTTTCTGCAATATATTTCCAGCTGTCGGCCAGAGTGAAATTAATACTCACGGAGTAACTGTAGGTAAGAAAGGCCTGGCTGCCACTGGCCACCGTTTGCGCGGACGTCGATAGGGCGAAGGGCGCGGCGCAGGCTCCCGAACCCCCGATGTTGGTGGAAGCCGAGGCGCAGGACACCGTTACGGCTGAAACGGGGACCGTGGGACAATTGGCGAAGCCCGCCGAAGTGGCCTGGACCGTCAGGCTCCAGTTGCCCTGGTTGAAATCCAGGTTCTCCCAAGTTATCGACGCCGGGGCGCTGCCTGCGTCCATCGGCGCTTGATCCGGGTTTGTCGCGCTGAATGTAATGGTGGCCGGGCTGACGTTGACGGTAAAGCTTGCCGCGGGCCGCACCGACCGCGCGCCGGCCGTGCGCAGGGTGCCGGGCGGTTGGGGGGACGCCGGATGTACAACTCCCGGCGCCCCCGCGGCGGACAACAGAATCATTGAGAGCCAGGCGGCCATCGGCGTTTGCTTAGGCCGCGCTGATTGTAAATGTGGCGGTCGCGGTATAAGTCCCGGTGGCGTAAACCGGGTCGTCGGTCAGGGACCAGGCGACGGAGGCGGAATTGCCGGCCTTGGTCGAATTGGCTGCCGCACCCCAGCTACCTAAGGCGGTAGAAGCGGCGGTGCTTGCGGTCTGCGTACCGGTGCAGGCGGTGCCCGGCGAACTGACCGTGCAGGTGTATGTTAGTGCATCGTTCGTAGAAGGCGGAGTGGTGACAGATGGACCGCCGGTGCCGGCGAAGTCTGTTGTGATTTTCAGCGTGAGTGTGCCGGTTCCGGTCGCCTTGGTGGTCCGGATGAAGTAAGTCAGGTTCGTGGTTCCGGTAAACGGATTGCCGAAGGTTGTGCTGGTGGTGGCCAGCGAGGTGGTGCCGGTGGTGACGGTCAACGCCGCTTCCGGACCCACAACTACGGACAAACTCGTGGTGCCCGTGTTCTGGGCCTGCGCCACACCGGTCAACGCCAGCAGGCAACAGGCAACTATCGTTATGTATCGTCTCATTCTTGCTTTCTTCTCCCTAGGTTAAGTTGCACTTATCGTGAACGTGATTTTTGCCGAATAGGAGCCTGTGGCATAGGCCGGACTATCGGTGAGGGTAAAGGAGAGGTTCACCGAATTCGGATTCTGGCCGCTACAAGCTCCTCCCCCGCCCGTGCATGCCGAAGCCGGCAGGGTCAGCACAGGGGTTTGAACCGTTGTCGATGCTGTTTGAGATCCGCTGCACGCGGTTCCCAGGGTGGCGCCGCCACACGTATAGGAGAGCGTGCCGGCGGCGGCCGAAGGTCCGCCCGAAGGACTGAAATCGCTGGAAACGTTAAGAGTGATGGCGCCCCCGCCAACGGGCGAGGTACGGGCTTTGTAGCTTAGTGTGAGACTGCCCTTGAATGGCTGGAAAGTGGTGGAATCGGTTATCAGGCTGGCCGAAGCGGGGGCGGCAACGCTGCCCACGGGGCCAATCGTAGCGGTCAGGCTCTGACTTCCGGTACCTGTGCTGCCACTGGCTGGAATCAGAGCCAGAGTGAACAGGAGCAGATTCCAACCGCACCTGTCTTTGGCAATCTTCTTAATTACCAAACCGGTATTATATTAAGCACGATATGGTTAAGTAAGAATTTGAGCAAAAATAACTTAGTAATTACCCACAAGATACTAATCCGCGATCACCGAAGATAACCGAACCTGTGGAAGATTGCAACGATTTCCGCGACTCAAGCTTGATTAGAACAATTGGTTTTCCACTAGAATAAAGCATGCGGCTCTTCGCACTTCTGCTGTCCGGCTGCCTGGCTGCCGCCTGCCTGGCCCAGCCGCCCAAGCCGGCTACGATTCGCGGCAAATTGCTGCAAAAGCCCGGGAAGCCGCCGGCCCTGGAGACCGCGGACCACCACATCGTTTCGCTCAATGGGGACGAGCCCACCCTGGGAGTGCTCAACGATCGACGCCTGGCGGGTTTCGACCTGGAAGCCAAGGGCCATTTCACCGCGCCCGACCAATTCCTGGTGGACCCGATCCACACGAAGGCCATGTTCGTTCACAAGGACGGTCACGTGAAAGTGATCACGTATTGGTGCGACGTATGCTCCATCCGCACCTACACACCCGGACCCTGCTGGTGCTGCCAGAAAGAAACGCTGCTCGATCTTCGCGATCCGGATCAGGATCAATAAATGCGCCTGCTCACTGCTTTGCTCTTTCCTCTTATGTCTATCGCCGCCGATTATTCCGCGCAAAAAGCCGTCGTGGACGGCATCGAGGTGGTGCGGCTATCGCACGCCGCGCACGACACCGAAGTGGCCGTCGCGCCCTCCCTCGGCAACCTGGCCTACGAGTTCAAAGTGAACGGCAAGAATGTGCTCTGGCTGCCGTATCGGACCTTGGCCGAATTGAAGGCCAAGCCGCAATTCGGCGGCATTCCGTTCCTGGCGCCGTGGGCCAACCGGCTCAGTGAAGACGCCTTCTTCGCCAATGGCGAGAAGTTCCGGCTGAACCCCGATCTGGGCAACCTCCGCCGCGACCAGAACCAGCACCCCATTCACGGCCTGCTGAATTTCTCCCCGGACTGGGAGGTTACGAAAATCGAGGCGGATAACGATTCGGCACGGGTGACCAGCCGCCTGGAGTTCTGGAAACATCCCGACCTGATGGCGCAGTTTCCGTTCGCGCACACGATCGAGATGACCTACATCTTGCGCGCGGACACGCTGGAGGTGCGCACGGCGATCGAGAATCTCTCCACCGATCCCATGCCGGTGGGCATCGGATTTCATCCTTACTTTCAGCTACACGACGCGCCGCGCGACCAGTGGAAGGTGCATTTGGCCGCGCGCGATCACCTGGCGCTCTCGAAAATGCTGATCCCGACCGGCGAACGTAAGCCGGTGGAATTCCCCGGCCTGTTCCCGCTCGCGGGCGTAGCGCTCGACGATGTGTTCGGCGGCCTGGTGCGCGACGCTTCCGGCCTTGCCACCTTTTCGGTGGAAGGCGCGCATGAAAAGATCTCCGTGCTTTACGGACCGAAGTACACGGTCGCCGTGGTGTACGCGCCTCCCGGCCGCCCGTTCATCTGCTTCGAGCCCATGTCCGCCATCACGGACGGTTTCAACCTGGCACACGCGGGCGTTTATACGGAATTGCAAAGCATCCCGTCCGGCGGCACATGGCGCGAGAGCTTTCAAGTCGTGCCCACCGGATTTTGACTTCAGCTCCCTGGCTGCAGCTTTTCCAAAACGTACGCATTCAGGCTCTTGCCCTGGCGCCTGGCCTCTGCCATGATTTCGCGATGTATTCCGGGCGGTACACGCACCAGGAATTTTCCAGAGTATGGCTTCTCCGGGTCTTCCCCTCGGGAAGCGCAGAACTCCAGGTAATCGTCTACGGAATCTTCAAAGGCCTGCTTCAACTGATCGACCGAAGAGCCCTGAAACGTAATTACGTCTCGCGTGTCGATCACTTCTCCGTGGAACACGCCGGCGTCTTCATCCAGTTCTACCCTTGCTTGATAGCCCTTGTAGGTCATGGTTTCCCCTCAATTCCGATACCGGCCTCCGTGAGGAATCTCCGCATGGAGGCCACTGCTCCCCGGTCGGTCTCTCTTTGCGGATGCGGGCGGTGAAAGACGGCCCGAACGATATCATCGCGTCCAATACAGCCTACTGATATACGACCGTGATGTCCTGGCTGAGCAGCGTCAGAACGATGCCGTAGTCGAGATTCGGCGCGCTGAAGATGACCGGGGTTCCCGCATTGTATAAAGACAGCCCTCCGGAGGCACTGATCGTAAACTCGCTCGTGGGCGGCAGGGACATCAACACGGCCGGCGGCACGGTGAACTGTCCAGCCTCGGCCGGGACGAGGCACCCAAATCCTGCGATAACGACTTGGGCTTCGGAAGTATTTCCAACGACCCCTCCCGAGATTCCTCCAATCGAGAGATAGGTGCCAGGAGTTCCTGGAGTCCACGTCACCGTGAGGCCCGCCGAGCGGGTCACGCTGGTGATATTGGCGGCATTGGTCCAAATGGTCGGAACGGGCATTTGAGCCTGCGTAGTGAAAGATCCCACGTCGGGTCCTCCGCCGCCATTATCGAAGCCGACCGTGTCGCCGGGAGAAGCCAGGAACGCGGTTCCATCCGGAATGGCGTAGAATCCCGGGGTGCCGAATTCGGAGTCGTATGGCATGGCAATATCGCCGAACGGACCGTCGACATTGACATTCGGGCCTGCATTGAGGATGCCGACCCCACCGGACGGCGTCGTCGGGCTGGTTGTATTCGAAGGGCTCACAATGCAACTGCCCGCCGAGATGTTTTGGCCAGTGGCCGAGGGGTAGGTCGCTGGATTTAATTGGCTGGCGGATTGCCGGGTGAAGAGCGCGCTGGCATAACTGCTGCCCGCGGTAGGCTCCCCGCCGCCGGGGACGGGCAGCGTATTGGTGATCAGCAGAATGAGCCCGCCGCTGAATTCACCCGACTGCGCGACGTCCGCCAGGATGGATGCCGGTAAGGGATTCGTGGCGTCCGCGCATGTGCGCCCGGTAGACGCGATCGGAATCGTGGCGAAATTGCTGACGTAACTGCCGGTCACCACCACCACCGAGACATTGCAACCGGAGACTCCGGCCGGAACCTGTACGTTGATCTGGTCGAGCCCGACATACGATGACCGTCCGCGATAAAGCACGTTGGCCGGGATTCCGCCGATGTCCACTTCGGCCGCGTCGCTTACGGGACCGCCCACGGCGTCGTTTTCGACTGGGCCCAAACCCGTCCCCCAGAGTTCCAGAATGTCGCCGGGATTAGCCGCAGCCGAGTATCCCAAATAAGCGTAATTATTGTTCGCGTCGAAGCCGGCGAGTGTCCCGGCGCCGTAGTTGAAGGTCAACAGCCCGAAGGCGCTTTCCACGACCTGGATGGGAAAGCCCGCGCTGGTCCCGGCGCCGTTGCTCACCGTAAGCGTGCCCGCGCCCACTGGAGTGGAGGAAGGAAGTACGGCGTTGATCTGGGTAGGGCTTAAATAATACAGCAGCGGTTGGGTGGTCGTACCGTTCACCGTCACGCTGAGGCTCACACCGCTGAGCGAAGTCTGAAGCGGCGGGGGCTGCAAAGGCAAGGTCGCGGACGACAGATTCGTGCCGAAGATGGCGAAGATGGAACCCCGCGCGGTGCCGTAATTGGGCAAACCGGCGGGCGTCCAACTGTAGATGTTCGCCAGTTTGGTGACGGTTGGCATTTGCGCGAAAGCGTGGGCCGCGCAGATACACGCCGCAGCGAGCGCGAACCCGGGGAGCTTCATGATCCCTCCAATGGGGATAGTGTACATCAGGCGCGAAGCCAACAGATCCGCTGTGGGCGGGAAAATCTGGTATATTCGGTGGAATACCGCATCTTTACGTTTTCGGAACGCATTTCGATGCACGTGCCCACCTTCTAGAACGGCATGAAAGGAGTTTCTGTGAATTCCAAGAACGATTCTGAGGTCCCCGGCAAACCCAAACGCGGTGTCTCCCGGCGCGGATTCATCCGTGGCGCGGGCATCGGCGGCGGAGTTTTAAGCGTTGGAATCCTCGACAAGAAAGCGCTGGCTGCGCCCGTCGCGGGCGCCCGTTTCGCCGGCCCCGGCGCGGTCCCCATCACGCTGAAAATCAATGGCAAGCCGCAGACTCTCAACCTGGAGCCGCGGGTAACGCTGCTGGACGCCCTGCGCAACGATCTGGAACTGACGGGGGCCAAGCGCGTGTGCGACCGAGCCACCTGCGGCGCCTGCACCGTGATCCTCAACGGCAAGTCCGTATATAGCTGCACAGTTCTGGCGATCGACGCCCAGGGCAAAGACATTCAGACCATCGAGGGCATCTCGAACGGCAAGCCGCATCCGGTTTCGGAAGCCTTCGTGAATAACGACGGGCAGCAGTGCGGTTACTGCACGCCGGGATTCGTGATGGCGGCCAAAGCATTTCTGGATCACAATCCGAACCCAACCTATGAAGAAGTGAAGGAAGGTTTGTGCGGCAACCTGTGCCGCTGCGGCACCTATGTAGGCGTGCGCCAGGCCGTGCTGGAAGCGGCCAAGGAAATGAAGGGAGGGAAAAATGCCTGAGTACAGTTGGCCACCGATGGATCAGCGGCGGGTGATCGGGAAACCCACCAAGCGCCGCGACGGGCTGGAAAAATCGACGGGCAAGGCCAAGTACTCGTCGGACCAGAAGCCGGACGGCATGCTGTTCGGCGCGCTGCTGACATCGCCGCACGCGCATGCGCGCATCAAGAGTATCGATACCAGCGAAGCGGAAAAGATGCCGGGCGTGAAGGCGGTGCGCGTGATCACGGCCGCCGGCAAGGAAACCAACTGGGAAGGCGAGGAGATTGCCGCGGTGGCGGCGGTAACCGAGGAACTGGCCAACGACGCGGTGCGCAAGATCAAGGTGGAGTATGAAGTCCTGCCACACCTGGTGCGGGAGGACGATCTTGTGAAGGCCGGCAATCGTGCCAAACCCGCCGGCGAGCAGGTGACGGGCGATCCCGACAAAGCCTTCCAGGAAGCGGACGCGGTGGTCGAAGGGAGCTACGGCATCCCGGTGATCACGCACTGCTGCCTGGAACCGCACGGCAACATCGTGCAATTTAGCGGCGATCGCGTGAACCTTTGGCCATCGACGCAGAACGTCTCGGGGATCGGCGGCGATCTGGGCAAAGCGCTGGAGGTCCCGGCAGCCAACGTCCACGTGGAGATGCAATTTATCGGCGGCGGCTTCGGCAGCAAGTTCGTGGCGGACCGATGGGGAGTGGAGGCGGGCCAGCTTTCGAAAGCGAGCGGCGGAAAGCCCGTGAAAATGTACCTCGATCGCGCCACGGAATTGAAGATCGCCGGCAACCGCCCGTCGGCGTTCGCGAATATCAAGGTCGCGGCCAAGAAAGACGGCACGATTACCGCATGGCAATCCACCTCGTGGGCCACCGGCGGTATGGGCGGCGGCGGTATGCCCCCCATCCCTTATGTGTTCACGGAAATTCCCAACAAGAAGCTCAACCACACGGCGGTAGCGGTGAACGCGGGGGGCGCGCGTGCCTGGCGCGCGCCGAATCACCCGCAAGCATCCTTCCTGACCTGTTCCGCGCTGGAGGATCTGGCCGCCAAACTGGGCATGGATCCGGTGGCTTTGTTTACCAAGAACCTGGGCTACACGTCGCGCGAAGCTACCTATAAGGCCCAGTTGCAGAAGGCCTCCGAAATCATGGAGTGGCAGAAGCGGTGGCATCCGCGCGGCGAAGGTCATGGCCCCGTAAAGCAGGGGCTGGGCGTTTCGGTGAATACGTGGGGCGGCGGCGGACACGCCAGCCAGTGCCGCACGACCATCAATCCGGATGGTTCGGTGGTATTGGAAATCGGCACGCAGGACCTGGGCACGGGTACGCGCACCGCCATCACCATGGTGGCCGCCGAGACGCTCGGGCTGCCGCTGGGCGCTATCAATCTGCGTATCGGCAATAGCGACTATCCGCCGGACGGAGCCTCGGGTGGATCCACGACGATTGGCGGAGTTTCTCCATCCACGCTGAAATCCACGACTAATGCGCGCAACAAGTTATTTGCAGCGGTAGCGCCGGTGCTGGGCGCCACAGCCGATCAACTGGTGGCCGTGGATGGGCGCATCCAGGTGAAAGACAATCCATCGAAGAGCCTGCCCTGGCAAGATGCGTGCCGCAAACTGGGCACCACCAAAATCTCCGAAATGGGAGAGAATAACCCGCGCAATCCTGGGGGGCTGATGTCCCAAGGCGTAGGCGGCGTACAAATGGCCGACGTCTCGGTGGATACCGAAACGGGCATCGTCAAGATGAACAAGTTCGTAGCTGTGCAGGATTGCGGACTGATTATCAATCCCAAACTTGCCGAGAGCCAGATTCACGGCGCCGCCATCATGGGTATCTGCGGGGCGCTCTTCGAAGAGCGCGTCATGGATGAGCGGAGCGGCAAATATCTGAACGCCGATATGGAGTTTTATAAGCTGGCAGGCATTGCCGATATCGGCGAGATCGTGGTGCACCTGGATATTACGCCGGAGAACGATAAGCGCGGCGTGATCGGGCTGGGCGAGCCGCCGGCGATCGGCGTGATCGCGGCGATCGGTAACGCGGTGGCGAATGCAATCGGGGTGAGGGTGCCGCACGTGCCGTTAACCGCGGATCGCGTGCTGGCCGCGCTTGAGGGGAGGGCCGCGTGATCGAGAGCCGCGAGCCACAAGGGAGGATACGCTAATGCAAGCCTTCGAATATGCGAACCCCGCCACCGTCCGCGAGGCGGTGGGCATGTTGGGCGCGCGCTGGGGCGAGGTGCAGGTGCTGGCCGGCGGCACGGATCTGCTCAGCCTGATGAAAGAGCACCTCGAAACTCCCCAACGCCTGGTCAATATCAAGAACATCAAGGAGCTCGGCGGCATCCGCAAGCACGGGACGGAGACGCATATCGGCGCGACGGTGACGCTCGATGAGTTGGAGCGGAGCCCCGAGATCCGGCGGTATTACCCGGCGCTGGCGCAGGCGGCGCGCGGCGTTTCGAGCCCGCAAATGCGCAATATGGGAACCGCGGGCGGGGATATTTGCCAGCGGCCGCGCTGCTGGTATTATCGCAACGGATTCGGACTGCTGGGCCAGGATAAAGACGGCAAATCGTTGATACCGGGCGGCGAGAACAAGTATCACGCGATTCTGGGCAACGCCGGTCCGGCGTATTTCGTGAGCGCTTCGAGCCTGGGTCCGTCGCTGATCGCGGTGGGCGCCAAGATCCGTCTGGTTTCGGCTTCTGGCACCCGGGACGTGGATGCCGCGAAGTTTTTCGTCACGCCTCAGAACCCGGATAGCCGCGAAATCGCGCTGCTGCCGAACGAACTGGTGACCACGATTGTGCTGCCGGCGGTAGATACGCACAGCGCTACTTATGAGGTTCGCCAGAAAGAAGCCATGGATTGGCCGCTGGCTACCGCATCGGTGTTGTTGAATATGGCGGGCGACACTGTTTCGAGCGCGCGTATCGTGCTGGGGCACGTAGCTCCCACGCCGTGGGTGGCGGCGGAGGCGGAACGGTCGGTGGCGGGCAAAGCCGTCTCGCAGGCGGTGGCCGCCGAGGTGGGGAAAGCGGCTGTCGAAGGCGCGACGCCGCTCAGCCAGAATCGCTACAAGCTGCAACTGGCGCGCGTCGCCGTGAAGCGCGCGCTACTTATGGCCGCTATCGGAAAGGTATAGTATGGAACGCCCAGGATTGACCATCATCGGCATGGACCGATGCCAGCACCTCAACTGGAAAGGCCAGTTCATCGACGCCGAATGGGACCCTACCGTCCAGCACGGCAACGACCGGCTCTTCTGGTGCCAGCACACTTACAATTGTCTGGGGCCGGACGGCAAAGTCGCCGACGAGAACGAGTGCCACCCAGACAGAGAGTGCTACGAAGCGTTGTGAGAACGCCCGCCGGTAGTAGCCAGTTACTCCTTAACCAGCTTCCAGGCCGGGTCGGGATCGTATTCCGTAATGGCGGCGGCTAATTCGGCGGTTTTCGGACCCAGGTTCTTCTCATAAACACGGCCCTGCTGATTCACGATGAAAGTCATGATTCCGGAGCTGCCCCACTTGTCCGGATAAGCCAACAGGGCGTACCCGGCGATCATATTGCCGTTGATCACGTAGCTGAATTTTCCGCCGGGAGCATGCACGCCCTGGCGCTTGAGAATCTTGAAGTAATAGCCGTGATACGGGCGCCTGGACGAGCCGGAGGGGTGCGCCTGACCTGTCGCATAGCCCTCGGCGCGAGCCTGCGCCACCAAACTGCCCAAGGGACTGGGCTTCGAGTCCGGAGGCGTTTCCCAATAGAGTCCGTCCCGCTTGCCGGGAGTGCTGACGAACTGCTGCGCATAGACGGCCAGTCCATCGTGCGAGGTGCCCGTGGCTTGGGTGTAATACTCCCATTGCGCCAGCACGTAGGCACGGCACGTCAGGATGGCGGAAAGCTCGTCCTCCCCGATATGCCGGTTAAGAATTTCTTCGAGACCGGCGGCGGTATCGAAGCGCCACTGGTTTCCTTCCTTGACGATGGGAATGGGTGACGGCCAGTGGTCTTCGCCCACCACGAGCGTGAGCTTGGTGTCACTCACCTTCTCAAGCTTGTGCGCCTTCTCGAGGTTCGCCGCGAAATGCTCCAGGGCGTTGTTGTCCGCCACCGGATCGCCGGTCAAGAGTTT
>JBEKIM010000128.1:0-15666 GCA_050011755.1 Bryobacteraceae bacterium
AGGCCTTGTACCTGGCTGGTGTCGATGACGCCGCCGACGGCTGCGGATTCCGGGCGCAGCAGGCTGCGGGTGGCGGTAACCTCGACCTGCACCCTGTCTCCCCAAGCGAGGGACATGGGTACTTCCACGCGAACCTCCTGGTTCAGATCGAGGATTACGTCCTGGACATAAGGAAAGAAGCCCTTCGCGTCAACTTCAAGGCGGTAGGTCCCGGGATCGAGCAGGGTGATCAGGAAATCGCCTTGCGGACCGGAGATGGCTGTGCGCATCTTGTTGGTGTCCCGTTCGACGAGGGTCACGGCCCCGCCAGAGATCGGCTTCCTAGCGGCGTCGGTGATCTGGCCGCCGATCGAGCCGCGGGTGGATTGCGCATATAGGGACGCGGCGGCCAGCAGGATGGAGATCAGAGATGCTTTCACTTGGATCCTCGAGCGGAGCGTTGAACAGCTTTACCTAATATAGCCCGATGGTTTGATAGACGGGCGGCGGCGGCGGGGGTTTGGGGATAAGTTTGGCGTCCATTTTGCATTTTTATTACCAACGAACCCAATAAGTAACTTGTTTGCAGCGGCTTGACAAAAAGCACGAAGCCAATCGGATCAGCCGGGAGACCTGGCATGGGCCGGCCTGCCGGACAGCGGGTTGAGTTCGCGGCGCGTACCGTAGTCCTCCATTTACAAGGTTATGCCCGAGGCGGCTGCGGCGCGGCCAGCGTCCCCCGCAAACCGCTGAAAATTGCATTTTTGTTACCAACGAACCCAATAAGTGACTTGTTTGCCACGGCTTGACAAAAAGCACGAAGCCAATCGGATCAACCTGGAGACCTGGCATCGGCCGGCCTATCGGGCGGGTTGGGTGCGCAACGGGCACCATAGCAGCTCTCCATTTACAAGGTTATGCCCGAGGCGGCTCCGGCGCGGCGGCCGTTCCCCGCAAGTTGCTGAAAACAAGGGGACGGAGGTTTCTAGCTGGGCGGTTACCGCGCCCGGCGGGATTTGTGGGCAGTAATCGCGGCCACAGCCGCGATCAACAGCCACGACACGGGGGGAGTTACCACGAATACGGCGGCAGTCTTCTGCCTCGGGGGCCCGAATGCCACGTATCCATAGACAGCCAAAGTGCCCAGCGCGACGACCAGCATCACGGCATAGAGCGCGGCTCGCGGATGAAACGAATAGCGCTTCGACGCCACATTAGCCAATTGAAGGGCGGCGAATGGGGAGAGCACCCAGAATGCAAAAAGCGCCATCAGGAGCCAGGAGGGATTGCGCCGGCCCGTATAAAGCGTCAAAGCGACGGCGCCTGCGGCTCCAACGGGCACGGTGCTCAGGGCGGCAACGCGCAGGAGACTCATAAAGCCACTTTCGGGATGGGTGGGCGTAGACGTGTGAATTGCCTTTATATACAAAAGTACTTTTTAGATTGTACAACATCCTTGCCAACGGTAACTAATATCCGTTATTCTTTGAAAGCCCGGCGCAAGGGTGCGCCTGAGAAATGGTTGGTTTATGCCGCCTGACCCCACGCCGGCTCCAATGTCCCAGTCGCAGGCTTTGGACGCCGCGGCTCACGATGCGGACGCCAATGCCGGACAAGGAAACGTTGGCGATCCGGTCCATTCGTGCCACGGCTCGCCGACTCCGGCGCCAACCCCCTCGCCGGCACCTACACCTGCCCCGACGCCAAAGCCGACTCCGGCGCCGACGCCAACGCCAACTCCAACACCGACTCCGACTCCGACTCCTACGCCAACCCCCACGCCCACACCGACTCCGACACCCACTCCTACGCCGACTCCGACGCCCGGCCCGATCAGCTACATCCAGGTAATCGACGAACTCGGACTGCCGATGGCGAATACGAGCGTGCAGGTGGCCATCGGAGGAGGAGCGGCCCAGACCTTTACGACGGACGCCCAGGGCCAGGTCACCTTGCATACGCCGCCGGGCGCATCCGTGGTGGTGCAGGTGGCGGACACCCAGGAGGCGGCCGCGGGACAATCGACGACCACGGCGTCGGGCAAGCATTTTGGCCTGAATAAGCCGGGCCCATAGGGAAAGGAACGCATGCCGCAACGAGTCATCTATTACACCGTTTTGCACGACAAACTGCTTGGGCCGGCTCCCGAGGCGGCGATCGGCAAATACGCGGGGGGGACGGTGGCGGCCCTGGCGGACGACGGAGCGCTGACGATGCTGCGCGCACCCGGCGTCTCGCTGCTGTTCTTCTCGAAGGAGAGCTGCGAGCGCTACCTGAGACAGCTCTCCGAACGCGACCGCGACGAAGCCATCGGCAAACGGCTCACCGCATGGGCGCCCAACGCGGTTTCGGAGGGGATCGACTGGCTGTATCGCGGCGAGCGGGGCAACCTGGCGCGGGCCGCGCGGTCCGGGAGTGCGGACGGGTTTGAGAACGCCCTGGCGGCGCTCGACCGGCTGGCGAACGAGGGAGCTTATGGCAGCGTGTTTGTGCCGGCGATCCTGGTCTACGTGCTGCAAAGCGAGGCGTTGCTGCTGGCCGAACTCGCACTCGACCGGCTGACACCGGAGGTCTCGGAACGGCACGAGTTCAGCCTGGCGATTGCGGGGGAGCTCGAAAGCCTGGGGCGTCCTCAATTCGCCCAGCACCTGCCCTATGCGGAAGCCATGCGGGCAGCATTCGCGACGCCCGCCGACCCGGGGTTGGTGGGCTCCCTTAAGAGCCTGCGGCTGCCCACCGTGGAATGGCGCGACGGCGTGGTCTCCATCTTCGGGTCCGGCGATCTGGAGAGCATGGCCAAGGAGGGCAAATACAAGACGCGCGTGCTTTATCCGGACGCGCGCCAGTTCCGCCAGGACCTCGCGGATCTGACCCGCAGCCAACTATTTCGCGAGTTCGAAGAGCGGTCGGAGGCTGGGCCGATGCCCTTCTGGACGGACCATTTGAACGTCCTGCGGCTGGAGACCGCGTTGATGCGCCGCGCGGCATACCAGAAAACGCTGACAGAAAGCCCACGCGCCGCGGCGCTGCTGAGTGGGCAGATCCGGCAGGAGACCGTGCTGTTCAGGAAGGAACTGGGGGCGCACCCATCGTGGCTCGACGCAGAATCCGGCGGGCTGGAGGACGTGATGTTTCTGGTGCGGTTCTCGGGCGTCCGCGGGCCGGAAGACGTCCACAGGCGGTACCAATCGTTCGCGGATTTCAAAACCGCCCAGACGAGGTGACGATCAATGGCAAGAGCGTTTCTTTATCATGTTTATGACGATCCCCTGTTCAACTCGCTGGCCCCGTTGGCGGCGGCATCCATCCCCGTGATTCCGGTGGGCGGCGGCGCAAAGGTTCCCCGGCAGATGTACAGCCTGAAACGGGACCTGGCGCAGATGCGCACGGTAGGGGCGGGGAAAACGTGCCAGGGGACGCCCATCGTGGACGCCAGCGTGACGCAGGTCGGCCAAAGCTCCGAAGGCCGGGATTTATTGGCGATCAAGGTGGGCGTGGGCTCGCAGAAGGTGGTCATCCTGGGCTGCCATCATGCGCGGGAGTGGATCTCGGTGGAGATGGCTTACTACATCGCGGAGTACCTGATCAACAACTACACGGATACGCCCAGCACGCCGAAGGAGAAGCGCATCAAGCATCTGCTGATGAACCGGCAGATCTGGTTCGTGCCGATGGTGAATCCGGACGGCCACACCATCACGATCAACTCCAACCGGGATTGGCGGCAGAACAATGCATCGCACGCCGTGCCGGATGGTTCCGTGACGCGATCGTCGGGCGTGGTGTCGTGGAAGGCCGGCACGTACACGGGCGTAGACATCAACCGGAACTACGCTACGAGGGTGGCACAAACGCCCGGGGGGAGCGGGTCCTACATGGCCTGGGGCACGGAAACGTTCCACAATGACGGCGTGACACCGGCCACCAGCCGGGACCCGCGCGACTCGAAGGTGAGCCGCCAGATCTGGTGCGGGCCCAGCGCCGCCAGCGAACCGGAGACCCAGGCGATCCAGAGCCTGGTGGGAGGTGGTGGAGCGGCGAGCCCGTCTCCGGCGCCCACGCCCTTACCCGCGCCATCGGCTACGCCGGCTCCCACTCCGGCGCCCGGGGGAGGCGGGGTGCGCAGTACCATTTCCTTCCACAATTACGGAGAGCAGTGGCTATGGCCGGGGCCGCTAACCAGCGGTTCGGACAGCCCTTTCGTGGATTGGGTGGGCAACGGCGCGGTGGCCGCGATGGGCACGGCGGGAATCGCATACAAGTTTACGGGCGGTCCGGACCCCTACCTGGTTTCGGGAGACATGATCGACTTTGTGTTTGAGACGGCGCCGGGCTGGCGTCCGGCATACACGCCCGAGGTACGGCCGGCCAACTCCGATCCCAGCGATTGGGCTTTCAGCGGATTGCCGGAGTCGCAAATCCAACCGTGTTTTCAGGAGAACCTGGCGGCGACGCTGGCGGTAATCAACTGTGCCGGGTTCAATGCGCAGTCGAGCTCGGTTTCGCTGACGACGTCGAGCGCGAGTCCGGCGCAGCCTTGCCAGTTCGTGCGCAATTGTTGGGAGGTATTTAAGGGTTGGACGCCATAAGGGGGCGGCCTACAAGGGCGCCGAAGCGGGACTTAAAAGTCCGGCCGGCACGCTAAAGCGTGCGCCACCTAGAAGACGCGGACGGAGACTATGCGGCGCACGTCGTTGAGCTGTGGCTGGTCGTGTTCGAAGCGGGCGCGCCGGCCTCCGAACTCCTCCTCGCCGAAGACTTCGACGCCGCGGGCGCGTCCGAAGAATTTCAGGGAAGCGAAGCGTTCGATGAGGGGGTCGGGGAGGCGGCGGACCTGATCGCCGGCGGCTATACAAAACGACCGGCCGCGGTAGCCTGGTTCGCGATAGAAGCAAACGCCGTCCCCTTCCATTCCCCAACGGTGCTCGCGCTCGTCGAGGCGGCCGTAGTAGCGCTCCCAGCGGCGATCGCGATCCCAATCCTCGGCATCGCGGCCGCCGTCGTTACGGGCGAGATCCGCGAGGCGGCGGAAGGTGAACTGCTGGTTGGCGCCGCCGTTGACGTCGTAGGTCTGGACGCGCGCGCCGTCGCGGGTAGAGGCGTTGGGAATATCCAGGGTCTTGCCGAGGCGGTTGGTGATGAGCGCCATGCCGGTGTTGGCGGTGACGATACGCCACTGCTGGCTGGGGCTGCCGGTGAAGGGCATGCCGCGGACGGGCGTGCTGTTGCCGGGGCCGACCTGCTCGAGAGCCGCGCCGTTCATGGCGTTCCGGATGCACCAGAAGCCGGGCTCGGCAGGCACGATATCCCATTGCTGGTTGCCGGTGTTGCGCGCCGCGAACTGGATCACGCTGGTCTGGTCGTTGCGATCCAGGTCGATGACTTTGCCGGATCGAACGTTGCCGATTTCGTAGCGTCCCGGCCCGTTGAATCCGGCTTGCGCGCGCGCCGGATCGGGCATAGACGCGATCGCGGCCAGCGCCATGGCGGCCGCGAAACAAGATTGCAATTGCATGTATCCTCCGTTACTACTGGGACCAGCATAACGCGTTACACTGGAGCACAACATGAATTACACGTACCAAGAGATGGCGAAGACGATCGACCACTCTCTACTGAATCCCACGCTGACGGAGGAGGATCTGGAGCGGGGCATCCAAGTGGCGCTCGACTACGATGTAGCGAGCGTCTGCATCATGCCGTTTTACCTGCGGCGCTGCGCGGAACGTTTGCGCGGGAGCCAGGTGAACGCGAGCACCACGATCGGCTTTCCGCACGGCGGCCACACCTCGGCCATTAAGGCGGCGGAGGCACGGCAGGCGCTGGCGGACGGCTGCCAGGAACTCGACCTGGTGGTGAACATCAGCAAGGTGCTGAGCGGCGACTGGGACTACGTGCGGGTGGATGTGGGCGCGGTGATCGAAGTGGCGCACGCGGCCGGGCAAAAGGTGAAGGTGATTTTCGAGAATTGCTATCTGAACGAGGCGCAGAAGATCCGGCTGTGCGAAATCTGCGGGGAACTGCGGGCGGATTGGGTGAAGACATCGACGGGCTACGGGACCGGCGGCGCGACCATGGAGGACCTGGAGCTGATGCGCCGGCACTCGCCGGAATACGTGCAGGTGAAGGCGGCCGGGGGCGTCCGCGACCTGGACGCGCTGCTGAAAGTGCGCGCGCTCGGTGTGACGCGCGTGGGCGCTACGCGCACGGCGGCGATGCTGGACGAATGCCGGCGGCGGTTGAACGCGGGGGCACCCCAACCCGAGCGCGACTATGCTAGGTTGTGATTGAAATGCGATTAACCCGTGCATGGAGAACCGGAATCGTGATGGCAGCCCTGGGCCTTGGCGCACAAGGTCAGGACCCGCCCGCCAAGGAACCGCAGGTCGGCGAAGGTAGGGGCACTCCTCCCAGAGCGGCAGCGACCGATTACCAGGCACATGCCGTAGCCGGCACGGTGACGGTAGCGGCCGAATTTTTGGGACATACCATTCCGGCGGAGCAGGGGACGCTGACTTACACGACAGAGGATTTCGTGGGGGTGGAAGCTGCGTTTTTCGGTCCGCCTGGAGCGCACCTGAAGCTATCGGTGGACGACTTCACGCTGCGCATCAACGAGAAGAAAGTGCCATCTGCGAGCGTGCCGGTCGGATTGGTTTACAGATCGCTGAAAGATCCGACGTGGTCGCCGCCCGAGACGGAGGACACGAAGAAGAGTTCGACCGGCATCAGTACGGGCGGCAAGCCGGGTGCGGGCGACGTGCCCGCGCCGGTACACATGCCTTTCCCGCTGCAGCGCGCGATGGAACAGCGGGTACAAAAGGCGGCGATGCCGGAGGGCGACCGCGCGCTTCCCGAGGCCGGAGTGATCTTCTTCCGGTATCACGGCAAGGAGGCGAGCATTCATTCGATGGAATTGGTTTATGCGGGCCCGGCGGGGACGGCCACGCTGGCGCTTCAGCCGTAAGCACGCCGTAAGGGAGGCGAATGATCGATTTATTGCAGTGTTTATTCGCGCACATGGCTTGGGCCGATATGGCCATCCTGAAAGCGGTGGCCGCGCAGGATGGCGCTTATGCCGACGATGAAGTGCGGAAATGGCTGCACCACATCGTAGTCGTGGAGCGGTTTTTCCTGGCCCTGCTGCAGCACCGGCCGTTCGACCGGGAACAGGAAGGACGCGTGCCGGACGCGGTAGACGAGTTGCAGCGGCGATTCGAAGAGGCGCACGCGGATGGCGCGGCGTATACGGCGCGGTTGGATGACGCCGAACTGGCGCGGGCCATCGAGTTCCCCGCCTTGCGGCCGGGAATGAAGGAATTCCATCCGGCGGTACGGGATGCGCTGATGCAGGTGGCGATGCACAGCGAGCATCACCGGGCGCAGGTGGCCATGCGTTTGCGTGCATTGGGGGGAAAGCCTCCGATCTGCGATTACATCATCTGGGTGCGGGACTTAAAAGTCCCGCCGGCACGCTGAAGCGTGCGCCACGGGCTGGAGGCCTATCCAGCACGCTGCTCCCAGGTTTGTGGGGGCAGGCCCGTCTCAATCCTATCCATGGTGATCGCGCCCTCCACCGGGCAGACCAGCCAGCACAAGTTGCAGCCGACGCAGGCCGGCTCATCCACTTTCGGAATGCGGGCGGGGGGCGTATGGGCAGTATCCAGCGCGACCACCATCGGGGTTTGTGCGATCCGGGCACGGCTCTCGTCCAGGAGTTGCTCAGGGGTAGCGGCGCCCTCGACGTGGATGCACTGGTGCGCACCATCCCAACAGGCGATATAACATAAGCCGCATCCGATACAAAGCTCCGGATGGATGCGCGCCACGATCTTATAATTCAGATCGAGGCGATTCCAGTTGGTGACGCGCGGAAGGCTCAATCCGCGGAAGTCGTCCAGGGTGCGAAAGCCTTTTTCGTCCATCCAGTTACCCAGGCCGTCGATCATATCTTCGACGATGCGGTAACCGAAGTGCATCACGGCCGTACACACTTGCAGGCTATGGCAGCCCAGCAGCAGGAATTCGGCGGCCTCGCGCCAGTTGGAAATGCCGCCGATCCCGGAGACCGGCAGCGCGCATTCAGGGTCGGCGGCAAGCTGCTGGACCATGTGGAGGGCAATGGGCTTCACGGCCGGACCGCAGTAGCCGCCGTGGCTGGTTTTGCCGCCCACGTCGGGCCGCGGTGTGAAAGTATCGAGATCCACGCCGGTGATCGAATTGAGAGTGTTGATGGCGGACAGTCCATCGGCTCCGCCCGCCCTGGCGGCGCGCGCGATGGTGCGGATGTCGGCTACGTTGGGAGTGAGCTTCACCAGCACAGGCGTGCGGGCGACCTCCTTCACCCACTCCGTGATCAGCATGGCGTATTGGGGAACCTGGCCGACGGCACTGCCCATACCGCGCTCGCTCATGCCATGGGGGCAGCCGAAATTCAGCTCCAGGCCATCCGCGCCGCTGTCCTCGGTACGGCGCACGATTTCGTGCCACGCCTCGCGGCGGGATTCCACCATCAGGGAGGCGATCACGGCGTGCTTCGGGTACTTCTTCTTCACGGCGGCGATTTCGCGCAGATTGGCTTCGATCGGGCGATCGGTGATGAGCTCGATGTTATTGAGGCCCATCATGCGCGCGCCGTTCCAATCGACGGAGGAGTAACGCGAGGACACGTTGACGATGGGTTCGCCAATGGTCTTCCAGACGGCCCCACCCCAGCCGGCATCGAAGGCGCGGGCCACCTGGTCGCCGCAATTGGTGGGCGGTCCCGAAGCGAGCCAGAAAGGATTGGGAGAGTCAATACCGGCGAAGCGGGTAGTCAGGTCAGCCACGCCGGGCCTCCACGATACCGGGCAAGGCGTTGGCGATGGCCGCCGCGGCACGGTTGCCTTCGGCCACGGCATCCACCACCTCGCGGCCGCCGTTCACGCAGTCGCCGCCGGCGAAGTAGCGCGGATTGGTGGTCTGGCCGGTGGACGGGTGTACATCCACGCAGCCACTCGTCAGGCGAATATCGCGGAATTGGGAGAGGAAATCGAGTAGCCGGGACTGGCCGATGGAAGGAATCACCATGTCGCACGAAAGCCGGAAATTGGAGCCTGGGATCTGCTGGGGCTGGCGGCGGCCTTTGCGATCGGGCGGTCCGAGTTCCATGCGGACACATTCCACGGATTCCACCGCCTCGGCGCCATGAATCGCCACGGGCTGGGCGAGCCAATGGAAGCGTACGCCTTCCTGCTTGGCGAGGTCGTATTCGAACTCGAAAGCGGGCATCTCGGTTTCGCTGCGGCGATAGATCACGTGCACCTCTTCGGCGCCCAGACGGAGAGCCGCGGTAGCGGCGTCGATGGCGGTATTGCCTCCGCCGACAACCACCACGCGGCGGCCCACGGGCGCGCCACGATGGGTCTTATACTCGGCGATAAAGCGCAACGCGTCGATGACTCCGGGGAGGTTTTCGCCGGGTATATCGAGCGGCTGCACGGGGCCCAGGCCGACCGCCAGGAAAATGACCTCGAACTGATCTTCCAATTCCTTAATGCGGCGCTCGCCGCCGATTTCGACGCTCAATTGGAATTGGACGCCCAGCGAACGCACCAGTTCGACCTCGCGCAGGCTGTCGGAGGAGCGCAGCTTATACTCGGCAACGCCGTAGGTGTTGAGCCCGCCGGCCAGCGGACGGCTATCGAAGATAGTTACGGCGAAGCCCCGCTGGCGGAGGGCCGCCGCACAGGCCAGCGACGCGGGACCCGCGCCGATACAGGCCACGCGTCCGGACTTGTCGAGCGCGGCGACGGGCAAGCGCCGGCCCGCTTCGTAAAAACGGTCCATCGCGTGGCGCTGCAGGCGGCCGATCTCTATGGGGCGCTGGTTGTAGCGATGCATCACGCACGCGCCTTCGCACAATACTTCCACCGGGCAGACGCGCGCACAGCTTAGCCCAAGGATATTGGCGTTGAGGATGGTGATGGCGGAGCCGCCCGGATTTCCGCTGGCGATCTTTTTGATGAAAGCGGGTACGTCGATGTGGGTGGGGCAGGCGTTGGCACACGGCGCATCGAAGCAGTAGAGGCAGCGGTTTGCCTCCACCAGGGCTTCGCGGGGGCCCAGCGGGGGATGGATCTCGGCAAAGCTGGCGGCGAATTCCCGGGGGGTGGTCATGGACGTTATGCCTTTAGTATCGCCGCTTAGGCGACGGTCAGCGCGCCGTACATGTCGGGGCGCCGATCGCGGAAGAATTGCCAGGTTTTGCGGACTTCGGCGATCAGGTCCAGATCGAGATCGGCGGTGAGGACCTCGTCGCGGTCGCGGGAGGCCTGGGCCACGATCTGGCCGCGGGGATCGCAAAAGTAACTGGAGCCGTAGAATTCGCCGATATTCCAGGGCGCCTCCACGCCGACGCGGTTGATGGCGCCGATGTAGTAGCCATTGGCCACGGCATGCGCGGGCTGTTCGAGTTTCCAGAGATGTTCGCTTAAGCCGGCGACGGTGGCGGACGGGTTGAAGACGATCTCCGCGCCATTGAGGCCGAGGACCCGCGCGCCTTCGGGGAAATGGCGGTCATAACAGATGTAGACGCCGATGCGCGCCACGCCCAGGTCGAAGACGGGATAGCCCAGGTTGCCGGGACGGAAATAGAACTTCTCCCAGAAGCCGGGCGCCACGTGCGGTATGTGGGTCTTGCGATACTTGCCGAGGAACTCGCCTTCGGCGGAGATGACGGCGGCGGTGTTGTAGTAGATGCCCTCCTGCTCGCGCTCGTAGACCGGAACGATCAGGGCGAGGCGGTGGCGGCGGGCGGCATCCTGCATCAGGCGAATGGTGGGACCTTCGGGCACCGGCTCGGTGAAATCGTACCAGCGCACCTGCTGCTCGGCGCAGAAATACGGACCGTTGAACAACTCCTGGAGGCAGACGATGCGCGCGCCGGCATCGGCGGCCTGGCGGATGTATTCCAGATGCTTGTCGACCATGGCCTGCTTGATCGCGGCGAGGGGAAGATCGGGCGAGGCGTCCGTGTGGGTTTGGATGAGGGAACAACGGACTAGGCGTGGCATGGGTGCGCTCCTGTCGATCGCATCATTATACCGTTGCGGGGATGGGGGCGCGGAGCGAATCTGCGTGGGGTGGACGCGGACGACAGCCTGGTGCACGTTGTGCGCGACTGGCTATTCCTCCGTGAGTTGCTGTTTGAGGAGGGTGCTTAAATATTACGCAAGGGGCTCAATTCCAAAATGACCTTGCTCCCAGGCGAGATCCGCCGCTTGCAAGGCGGCATAGTAGCGGCTCCGGTTCTCCCTGATCCTCTCCGGCACGGTTTTACGCCCCGGAAGCAATTGGCCGTGCCTGAGGCAGAGCAGGTAGTAGCATGCCGACTCAGATTCGGGACTTCTTTGAAGTGCGGGGGGCAGTGGTTGCCCACATAGATGGGATCTTCACGGTAGCGACCACCAAATTGCGATATGTTGGCGACAGCGGCGTAATTGAGGGCCCAGAGCGTATACTTGTCGAACGATTCAATGCCCTTCTTCAGGCCTATCTCGATGCAATTTGTTAAGAGGTCGTACTGCCGCAAAAGGTTCCGTTCTTGAATTCTGGCGTAAAGATCAGGATCGTCCCTTTCTCGAACAGACATTTTTCAGGGATGGCGTACCCTACAGCATTTTGATGTGCGTTGATGCCGTCCGCACACTTTCTTTCGTGATGCGATCCGCGGCAGCGGGAGCATTTCCGAAAGCAAAGCTCACTCTTTGCTCTCGAAGCTCATCTTCCGTGACGGGGCGATCGCGGGATTCGCCCAACAAGCGCGCCAACTCCTGGTCTACGACCGGAATATTCTGAAACTGTTTGCGATCGGCCATGAGCGCACCTCAGTACTTCTCCAGAACCAATATATTGATAGTGTCACAAACATGGCATGATATCCATTTGGGGGAGATTGTGGATGGCCTGAAAGTGACCTATTACCGCCAAGTCGATCGCGTCTCCAGGGACGTGCGTTACGCCGCGCGCTCGCTGCGCAAGAGCCCGGCATTCGCGGCGACCGCGATCCTGACGCTCGCCCTTGGAATTGGCGCAAATACCGCCATTTTCAGCGCGCTCGAGGGCGCCGTGTTAGCGCCACTGCCCTATCGCCAACCCGATCGCCTGGTGATGGTACTTCTCTATAACCGGGCGCTCAAATACTCGACCTATCTCTCCTATCCCGATTTCCTCGACTGGCAGCGCGAGGCACGCTCGTTCGAACAAATGGCGGCATTTCAGCCGGTGGGCTTCGATCTGACAAGCCCCGGCCCGCCCGAGCATGTGGACGGCAGGGAGGTGACTTCGGGCTTCTTCGACACTTTGGGCGTGAAATTGGCGCTTGGACGAACCTTCTCTGCGGCGGAAGACCGGACTGGCGGGATGCCCGCGGCGGTCATCAGCAATCGCCTGTGGCAACGCCGCTTTGCAGGCGACCGGGCGGCGCTGGGCAAGGCCATCACTTTGAACGGAACCGATTACACCCTCGTCGGGGTTCTGGAACGAGCATTTCGTTTCGAAGATACACCGGCGGAGGTCTACACAACGCTCGGGCGCGGAAACCCACTGCTCCTCGATCGGACGAACCACGGCATCGCCTCTATCGCACGCCTCGCACCCGGTATTGACATGGGTCAGGCACGCGCCGAGATGAGCGCGGTCCAGGAGCACATCGATCAGCTCAATCCGGCTACAGAGAAGGGCTTGGGAACGTCGATTTATCCGCTTAAGGAAGTCCTGGTCGGCGACGTTGGGCCGACTCTTCTTTTGCTGCTGGCGGCGGTCGGGCTGGTTTTGCTCATCGCTTGTGCGAACGTTGCCAATTTGTCGCTGGCGCGCTCCGCCGGCCGCGCGCGCGAAATTGCCGTGCGGCTTGCGCTGGGAGCGAGCCGCGCACAGATCGTCCGGCAATTAGTCACGGAGAGCGTGCTTCTTGCGCTCGCCGGCGGCGCTAGCGGGCTGATCGTCGCCAAGCTAGGGTTGAGGGCGGTACTGGCAGCGGCGCCGGGCAGTCTGCCGCGCATCGAGAACATCGGATTGAATTTTCCGGTGCTCCTGTTCGCGCTGATGGTTTCGATGATGGCCGGAGTCTTATTCGGGCTGGCGCCCGCGCTGAAGCACTCGAACGCCGATGTGCAAGAGGGGCTCAAGTCCGGAGGGCGCGGCGCGACAAGCGGCCACCATCGCACGCAAGCGCTTCTGGCGGTGGTGCAAATTGCGCTCGCCCTGGTACTGATGTCGGGCGCGAGCTTGCTATTCCGGACGATCCACAATTTGTGGGCGGTGAATCCCGGCTTCAACCCGAACCACGCGATCGCTTTCCAGGTGGGACTTTCGCCGGCATTCACCGAAACGGCGTCCGGGACGAGGGCCGCTTACCGGCAGTTGGTCGAACGGATCCGGCTAATTCCGGGCGTGGAGGCGGCGGACATTGCGGCGCTCCTGCCATTCAGCCACGAAGACAACTCGGGGCCATTCTGGCGTGGTTCGCGGCAGCCGGCTTCGATGGCCGAGATACCCCGTGCGCGCTATTACTGGACCGGTCCGGATTACCTCAGTACTTTGGAAATACCCCTGCTACGCGGCCGTTTTGTCTCACTAACCGACACTGCCCAGTCCGAGAAAGTGATTGCCATCGATAGCGTTCTGGCGCGCAATTACTTTCCGGATCGGGACCCCATCGGGGAGACGGTGACCGTACCGCATTGGGGCCAAGCCCGGATCGTGGGCGTGGTGGGGCATGTTGAACCGTCGCGGTTGGACGGCTCGGCAAAGGCCTATGACCACCCACAGATCTACGGTTGTTTCTATCAGCTCTCGGACATTTGGATTCCTACTTTCCGGCGTGAATTGAGCATGGTAGTGAGGACGCGACTCGACCCGGGGAGGATGATGCCCGCCATCACGAACGCGGTTTACGCAGCCGGGAGCGATCAACCGGTCTACAATGTGCGCACGATGCAGGAGCTTGTTTCGGGATCGATGGCCCGGCAGCGCTTTCCCATGCTCCTGCTGGTTACATTCGCCGTAGTTGCTCTGTCGATGGCTTCGATCGGAATTTATGGACTGATCTCTTACTCTACGGCGCAACGTGTGCCGGAGATTGGCATTCGCATGGCGTTAGGGGCAACGGGGTGGGATGTCACGCAGATGCTGGTGGGGCAGGGCCTTCGGCTGGCGGTGGCCGGCATTGCGATAGGGGTAGCGGCGGCGCTGGCTCTCGCGCGAGTGGTGTCCAGCTTTTCACGCCTGTTGTACGGCGTGCGGGCGACGGATGCGCCGATCTTCGGTGCGGTCTCGCTGTTGTCGATCGCCGCGGTTCTGCTTGCCTGCTATATTCCGGCCCGCCGTGCGGCACGGTTGGAGCCGACGGCCGCGCTGCGCCACGATTAGCGGTCCCATCGCGGGACCCGTTGGCGGCGCCCGCGACTGCGCAAGCCTCTTTGACACGCACCCAAACGAGGCGGTAGGGTTAAGACGAACCCTGCTTTCACTGGGAGGAACCGACCATGACCATCGAGATCACCAAACCCGAAACCAAGGCCCTCATTGAGCGCCACCTGCGGAGCGGCCGGTTCCACGACATCGACGAGTTGCTCAATAAAGCGCTAGGCTCGCTCGACGAGCAACCGCCGGCTGCGGCGCCAGACGCGGGTCCGGGTGAGCCCAGGAATATGTTCGAGTTGCTCGCTCCCGTGCGTGGCCTCCTGACCGATGAAGAGGTGGACGCGCTTTTTGCCCGCGATCGTTCCCCGGGCCGCCCGGTGGACTTCTCGTGAACGGGTTTCTGGTTGATACCAACGTCATCTCCGAAATCTTGCGACCCGTTCCGGACGCGCACGTAGCGGCGTGGAGCCAACGGTTCGTCAGGCAAATGTTGTTTCTGAGCGTGGTGTCGATGGGTGAGCTTCGCAAAGGCGTGACTGTTTTGCCGGCCAGCCGAAGGCGCACCCAGTTGGAAAAGTCGATTCAGGCACAAATTCCACGTTGGTTCGAGGGACGCATCCTTTCCGTGACGCAGGCTATAGCCGAGCGGTGGGGCGAGTTGGACGGTGCCCGCCAGATAGCGGGGCGCCCGCTCAGCGCGCCGGATGGAATGATCGCCGCTGCCGCTTTGGAGCATGACCTCACGGTGGTCACGCGTAACGTGAAGGACTTCGCCGGGCTTGGCGTTACCTTGCTCAGCCCATGGCTGGATCGGTAACGACCGTTCCAGGATTCGCTCACGCGAGTGGTGTCGAGCTTTTCACGCCTCTTATGCGGCGTGCGGGCAACGGGTCCGTCGACCTTCAGATCGGCGGGACGGGCTAGCGAATGGTACCGTAGCGGTGACCATTTGGGAGCGCGGCGGGTATACTTGATGCCAGAGGTCAGTATGCGACCGTTTCACTCGACCATTCCGTCAACACTCATTGGCGCGCTGGTTATGACGATAGCCGCGGCTGACTGCGAGGGCGCATCTCCTTTTTTGAACACGGCTATTGTGCCACCGGGCACGGCGGCGATCGCCGCCGACGCACAAGGAAACATCTATCTGACGGGCACCACTAACTAGCCAAGGCTTCGCCTTGATATCCCAGGACAATCGGTACAACACGGTGAGGCCCGAGAAGGCGCACATGCGGTAAGCTTCCAGGTATCTGACCACGCTGGAGGTTTCCATGAACG
>JBEKIM010000129.1:0-15550 GCA_050011755.1 Bryobacteraceae bacterium
TTGCCATTAGCGTACGCCGGGCGGACGACGGCGGGTGCTAAAACGTGTACGTCTTGCGCACCCACACGGAATCCATCATGAGCGGGCAGGGGATCATGTTCTCGGGACGCAGGGCGGCTCCCGGCAGCCAGCCGATGCCGTAAGATTGATCGATGACTTCCATTCGGTATCCCGCGGCCGGATCGCGCAGGCGCATGCGCAGTTCGATGCCTTGCTTGGGTACGTTGAAATAGCAGAGTCCCCAACGCCGCAGCCGGTAGGCGTAAGCCTTTTGGCCGGGTTTCAGACCGGTGAAAGCCTTCGCTGCGTCGATGGGCGCGCCATCCACGCTGGCCTCCAGCACAGGGTTGCGCTCGTCGCCGTACAGGTACACGCGCGGGGCCTCACGCGGCGAACTCACGCGCAAATGCAACTCGTTGGGCGCGCCGTCCAGCCGCTCCACCAAAGGCGCAGGCGCGGGGACGCCCGGCGCTTCGTGAGTCAGGTATTGCCACGCCGTGAAGGGCACGAATTGTGGCAAGGCGGCGTGCCCGGGGTTGTCGCCCAGATAATGGGCGGTCCACTCGTCCACCTGCCGGTCGAGGCTGAACCAGATGGCTTTGCCGCTATCGGTGTCCAGGCCATAGTAGATGCTGTCAGTGCGGGGAGCGTCGCGGTTGGGGCCGGACATGGCGGCGCCCGCGACGAGGCATCCCACGCAAATCAATGCGGCAGCCGCCGGCATGCGCCACCTGCCGGCGCGCGCGATCAGATGCAGGCAGGGAATCAGGAGGCCCAGCAGCAGGACCGTGGTGAATGCGCCCACGAAAGCCATGCGCATGGTGAGCGACTGAAACAGCAGCGCGATGGTGGGCGCCAGCATGATCAGTCCCGGCAGCGCGAAAACCCACAACAGGATCACCCCGCCCAATCTGACGCCGCGCTCCGGGCGCATGGCGAGAATCGCCAGCGCGGCGGTCGAGGAGAGCATCGGCCACAAAAACAGGTACGTCGCGCCGGGCATGTACAAGCTGGTGGCCAGGGCCAGAAGGATCCAGCACAGCAGCGCGCCCGCCCAGAGGTTCAGTACGCGCGCGCGCTTCTGAAATAGCGCGAAGAAGGCGGTGGCCACAGCCAGCGCCAGGGCCACGCTGGCCAGGCGATATACGCCGGCATGATAGGGATCTCCGGCGAATGCCTGCCAGATGCCCGCCGATCGGCCCTTTGCCAGCGCCCACATGGCAGCCACCGCGGCGCCGGCGATGGCCGCCGCCAGCAGGAATCCCAGGAAAGCCGCCAGCGTCCCGCCCAAAGAGAGCCGGCCTTTGGCGATACCCATCGTCACCACGCCGGCAAACAGCAGCGCGGCGAACAGCGCCAACGGCATGCTCCAGTTCACCGGGTAGACGATGCATCCAAACAAAGGCAGGACGAAGTAGGTGGCATCGGCGCCCTTTAAATCGCGCAGATCGAGGCTTCCGAAGCGCCGCGCCAGCGCCAGTGCGTAATCGCCATCCTGCTGCAGGCTGCGCGGATCGAGGTGCGCCACGTCGTCTAATTGGGTGTGATAGTAAGCCACATCGTTGACGAAAGCGAAGCCCAATCCGGCCAGTCCGGCCTGCTTGAAGACGGTGAGATCGGTGTCGTTGGGCAGCAATTTGTAAGCTTCATAGCTGAGCGAGGAAGTCACCGGTTGGGGAGCGGCGGCGGCGAATTCACGCACGATTCTGCCGTTTCCCTCGCTGGTTTCGAACATCATGGCCGGTCCGCTGGTGCCGCGTGCTTCGAAGTTCATCACCAGCCCGACCTGTGCGGCCAGTGGGTGATGCTCAGTAAAGCCTTTGGCGCCCAGGAGTCCGGCTTCTTCGCTATCGGTGAACAGGAAAATGACGTCGTTGCGCAGGCGTGGGCTGTGCAGCAGCGCGCGCAGGGTTTCGAGTTCGAGCGCCACCGCATGCCCGTCGTCGCTGGCGCCGGGACCCGCCGAAACGGAATCGTAATGTCCGGTGAGCATCACCGCCTTTGTGTTGTCCGTGCCGGGCAATCGAGCCAGGACGTTATAGACGGTCGCCGCACTGTAGGGCGAACCCCATCGTGGGCTGACGACGGTTGCAGTTTGCATCTCCGGCTGCACGCCCAGATGATCAAGCTGCTTCACGATGTAGTCCCGTACGGCATCGTGCGCCGCCGTGCCGACGGGATGCGGCACCCTGGCAAAAACCCGCAGCCAAGCCACGGCGCGCGCGGCGGAGAAGACCGTGGCCGGGGCGGTCGCGGGCACAACCGGCGGCGGGTCCGCCTGGATGATACTCCAGGCGCAAACCGCACACAAGAAGACGAGAGTGAGCGCCGCGGCCCAGGGCGGGGAAAGGGTGCGCGGCTCAGACATGTTGGCCCAAGTCGGCAGTCACTTTGAGTGCGCCGTCTCCGCTTTGGCGCACACGAAGTTGGCCGCGTCATCGGTGCTGCCGGTGCCCTGGTATCGCGCCTGCAGCGGATATGCGCACAAAGGCCGCGTGCGCACGATGGCGCTAGTGGGGTCCAGGTCGCTCTTGCGCTTGGCCGCCACGATTCGCTCCGGGGCAACGCCTTTTTCGACCCAGCGCTCCAAGGCGGTATCCATGTCGCGATCCGGATCGCCGGCGGCGACCGTGAGTTGTCCGAAGCTGTTCGGGCCCGATCCGCCGCCGCAATGCTGCATTCCGGGCACCATGAAGAGCCGCACAAAAGCGGCCGTCTGCGACGCGCCCATCTTTGCCGCGACGCTTTCGTAGTAGTCGATGGTGTTCGAGGGCGCGATGGCGGCGTCGCTCCATCCGTGATAGAGAATCAGCTTGCCGCCGCGCGCGCGAAAGCGGTCGAGGTTCGGGTCGGTGGCGTTCAGGTTGCCGGATTGCTTGGCGTCGGCGGCTTTGGTATCGCGGTCGGCGTCGAAGGTGCGGTAATCCCAAGCGGCGTTGTCGAACACCATGTTTTTGAAGAACTGCGTGCTAAAAGCGTACATGAGGCTGCGTTCGGGCGCCGGACCCGTGATCCAGACGGCCCAACCGCCGAACTCGCCCTCGCCCCCCGGAGAGTAGCCGGGAAATATGCGGCCGTGGGAATTGTGGCCTCCGGTGTAAAGCTTCTTCAGCGCGGCCACTTGCGGCGCGGTCAGACAGGTGTCCGATTCGGCCGCCTGGCAGGCCAGCACCGCGGGATCGAAATGGCAGCGCGACGGGTCTTCGATGACGCCGTCTTTCACCCCGTCCAACTCGTCGCAGGCAGCCAGCGCGGCGGCTTGTATGGCGGGCAGTTTCTTGGGCGGAATGTAGCTGTCTTTGTCGCCGGTCAGCGCCAGGGTATCCCACGCCGCGTTAGCCAGCAGGTGCGTCCAATAGTTGGCGGGCGCGCCCGCGATGATGCCATCGTAATCCTCGGGGTAGCGCTGCGCTTCCATGAGCGCCTGCCGGCCGCCGTTTGAGCACGAACTGAAATACGATCGCTTGGGGTCTTCGCTGTAGAAGGCGTGCAGGATAACCTTGGCTTTTACCGCCGTTTCGTGGATGGCGCGATAGCCGAAGTCCGCGATCTTCTCCGGATGATCGAGCGCCCAGGTGGCGTCCGTCCCGGCGGCATGGTGGCCGGTATCGGTGGCCGCGGTGGCGTAGTTGTGGGCCACGGCGTTCGCCATTTGGTCATAGCCGATGGAGCCTGCGAACCCTCCGTTGCCGACACCCTGGAACTTGCCGTTCCAATTGGAGGCGGGCATCCAGACTTCGAACTGGATATCGGACGCGGAAGATGGCTTGATCACGCCGGTCACGCGGCAGAACGCCGGCAGGTTAGGCATCGCTTTGCCGCCGGGCGCCTTAAATGTGCCGGCGGCGATGGACTCCGCGCGGGCGACGGAAGCGTTGCCGAGGTCGAGCTTGCTCAACGATTCACAAGTCTGGGCGGCCGAAGCCGCGCCGGCCAGTGCCAGGCAACTGGCAACGGCCGATCCTAATAGTAATTGTGGGGGCATAGGTAGACAGCATCTATGAATATACGACGATTTCAAGGCGCAGAGAATCCGGCGGGGCGGAACACGGGCCGAAGCGCGAGCGGTAGCCATGCCATAATCGAAGGAGATGTCCGAGTCTCTGCTGGGCATGGAACTGAACGAGATTCGGGAAGCGATCGGGTCCTCCCATCCGCAGTTCCGCGCCAAACAAATCTATACCGCCTTGTACCGGCGCAGAGTGGCCGACCTGGCGCAGGTTTCCACGCTGCCGGCGGCGCTGCGGGAGGAGCTGGGCGGCGCCCGGCGCCTGGGCCTGCCGGAGATCGCAAAGCGTTACGAATCGGTGGACGGCACGCGGCGCTATCTGCTGAGCCTGACGGATGGACGCACGGTCGAGACTGTTCTCATGCCCGAGGCCGAGCGGGACACCGTCTGCATTTCGAGCCAGGTGGGCTGCCCCGTGGACTGCAAATTCTGCATGACCGCCCTGATGGGCCTCGAGCGCAACCTGAGCGCGGGCGAGATCGTAGGACAGGTTCTGCTGGTGGCCCGCGATAATGGGCTGTTGGAAGACGGCACGCGGCTGAATATCGTGATGATGGGGCAAGGCGAGCCGCTGCTGAATCTGCCGAATGTAGTGAAAGCCACGCGCCTGCTGACGGATCCGGAGGGTGTGGGCATTCCGGCGCGGCGGATCACGGTCTCCACGGCCGGCATCATTCCAAAGATTGAAGAGTTGGGGCGCGAACCGGTGCGACCCAGGCTATCGATCTCCCTGAACGCGTCCACGGAAGAGATGCGGCAGGAGTTGATGCCGATCACACGGAAATATCACCTGCGGGACTTGTTGGCGGCGTGCAAAGCTTATCCGCTACGTCCGTGGGAGAAACTTACCTTCGAGTATGTGCTGCTTAAGGGCGTGAACGACAGTGATGCGGATGCGCGGCGGGTGGTCCGGCTGCTGGCTAACCTGAATGCCAAGGTCAACCTGATCGCGTTGAATCCAGGGCCGGGCATTCCTTTCGAGACACCGGACGCTGAGCGGGTCGCCAGTTTCCAGGCTATCGTGCGGAAATCGATGGGATGTTTTATTCGCAGGCCGCGGGGATTGGATATTTATGCGGCGTGCGGGCAGCTGAAGAGGAATGAGTCCACGCTGGTGCAGGTAGGGCAAGATTCCACGCAGGGACAGCTTTCGAGCATACCTCCAGACACGCCCGACCCAGCCTAGACAGGGGAAAGGGCGAGTTAAGCGACCGCGGCGCCCTCGGCGGGAATCATTTGGCGCAGTTCCATGCGCATAAATTCCATGCCGCGCACCAAGCCGCTGACATCCACCGTTCCCATGCCGCAGGCGTGCAGAACCAAACGCCATTGCACGCCCATCATGCCCAAGGCGAAGATCGCCTGCTGCTTATAAAGTATTCGCGCCAGATCCGGACGGTCCTGGGCGGAATACATCATCATCAGCCGCAACGCGGCTCCCACCAAACTGACATCGCGGCTCAAACAGGCCAGATATCCGCGGAAAATCTTCCGCCGCTCAGACCGTAAGCGTCTGAGCATCCCGCGATCGAAGCCCGGCTGGCTAGCCAGAAACCGGTAGTCTTCTTCGCTGAGCAGCCGCTCCATAGGCCGGTATCGCGCGATGGAAAGGTCGTTAATCCAATCCACCGATACCGGCAAGGATTTGGGCCCCGCGATCAACCTCCGAAATAGAAACGCCAACACCGCTCCCACTGCCAGGCAGACAAAGGCGGTTAGGCCAAGGATGAAATCCATGCTCTCTTTTCGCGCTCCACGAAGAAGAATAGCCTGTCCATTACGGAAAAGCAATGGTTACTTTGGTCTATTTCCGGGCAACACGCAAAAGCGCGGCATTGAGGTGGTTCAACTGGCTGACCAGTTCCTCTTCCCGGCCGGGCATCCATTGTGGACGAAGGCTCTGTTTGCGCCCTTCCCCAGACGGTTTCAACATCACCAGCCAGGCACCCAGCGTCACTATGGTAAGGGCCTCCAGCGCCAGGGAAAGCGCATGGAGTGACCCCTTTGAGCGCATGCTTACCAACAGGTATAGGACCGTATTGCCAAGAAAATAAATGGAAAACACCATGCTATGCACGATAATGTTACGACTCAACCTGATGGGATATTGCATGAGAAGTCCCAGAATCGACACCAGGAAGACAACCAAGCTGAAATACACGGCGCGCTCGGCCACGTAGTAATAATGCATCAGGTGGCCCTGCGTGGTGTATTGGGAGGGCGCCATCAGGCTGAGGCCCGACGCGAACAGTGCGACCGTAACTGCCGTAATCAGCAGCCAGCGACCGGCTGTCAACAAGCCTCTATAGTCCTGTAGCACCAGGGAATAGATCTCCAGCACCACCATGACATAAAACAACCATTCAAAGGGCTCGGTTACTACCCAGAGATACTCGTAAGCGTCGCTTCCAATGCTGAAAACCGAGAGCAGCCCCGTACGCAGAGCGGCAAAAATAAGGTAGCCAAAAAAAACCCGATACCGGCTGTACAGGCCTGTCGAAAACAGGCGCATGCTCAGGAATACGGTGCCTGCCAGGATCAGCAAGTCAAGGGTGCGGGCCATGGGGACTCCGGAGCGACGCTTCGAAACCCGATTCTACCAATACGTGGGGCAAAATGTGGCCAGCCTCCGCATTCGCGGACATGCGCCGCGACACCGGTCGGGTGCTGTACCGTTAATTGACCCAGGGGCAGGGCGGATTGTGGTCCGTGCCGCACTCTGGCGGGGGCGCAGATCCTACGCCAATCACGGTAAGGAAGGAAATCGCCAGCACAACAGCCAGCAAAACTTTTTTCATCATTAGGGTCTTTCTCCTTGCTAACTAAAGTAACTATGCATAAAGTTATACGGTGGCTATGTCCGGTAGTGGCACGGAGCGAAACTTTTCCGATTCCGGAACACGAGTTAACTTTGGATAACCAAAAAGGACCCATGATGTACAAACAGTCCAGGACTGCTAGTCCTTTCGGGTTCCAGCCTGCGCCTGATAAAGTAAGAATCGGAAGGGCGCGGATCGATGGTGCAAAAGGAGTTGCGTAAGCCCTTATGAGTACTGCGAAGCCGGGAGCGGATAGACGGTCCAGCCGGGAGCCCGCCGGCGACCTTTGGCGGCATACACTGGCTCGCATCCCCACCTTGTTCGGCCGGGTGCTATACCTCGCCTCGTTGCGCAATCCGGCCAGCGGCGCATACGAACATCCCGCCTTGGCGCAAATGGTTGGCGAGGAGGATGCCCACGAGACCCTGCGGCGCAGCCACGCGCGGGTCTTTCAGGATTGGCTGTGTTTGAACCTGGAGCAGCAGAAGGCCGACCTGCAGGAGTACCTGGCTGAAGCACCCAATCCAGCGGCGCTACTGGCCGGATGGACAGATTCTCCGAAGTACGCGGATTGGGCGCCGTCCACCGCGCAGGATGTCGAGCGCCGCCTTTTCGCCGGGGATCTGGAGACCTTGTGTGTCCTGCTCAAACGCGAGTACGGCGCCGTTTCCCCTGATCCAGAGTCATAGCCACGCCGGTTACCTGGCCGATCACGTCGATTTCGGAGGGGAAGGCATAAACCACCGGAAAGCACTGTGACGCCGGATGCGGCTGGAGCACCAACCGGCCGCTGTCGAGTGTGCACCAACCCACTACGCAGCCGGCGCGATGCTCCAGCAGGTAGATGGGGCGTTCAAATTCACTGTTCCAGCCCGAGTTCACGATTTTGCGGCGGCTTTCGTCGATCAGGACGAGCGCGCCTGGCTGCAGGATCGGGTACATCGACCAGTCCTCGGACCCCACGAACGCGTAGCGATGGTGCTTCAGATCGACGGCGTTCAACAGCGAGAGAGGCAGTTTGCCCCAGCGGCGGATCGCGCGGCTCAAATAGGTGGTTTTGCTTAGATCCACTCCGGGGTCGATCACCAGAGGCACCTGAACTTCGCCCTGCGTACCGGGTCCGAAACCGAGTAGATGCGTGCTCTCGAGCGGGAGAGCGGCAGCATCGGCCGGCAGCACCGCCAGATCCACTCCATACCACTCCAGCACTTCCGCCATATCCAGCCGGTAGATGGCGCACAGCGCGTACATACGATAAATGGTAGGGACGGTGCCTTTGTTCTCGATATCGGAAAGGCGGCTGAGCGCAATGGTGAATTCGCTGTTACGGCGCAGTTCGGCGATGCGCATGCTGGCCTGTTCCACATCGCGATAACGCAGGTTCAGCCGTTCCCGCGCGCGCTTGAGCTTCTGTCCGGCATTCTCCATTTTTGCGGCCGCGACGATCCCGGCTATAATACTCGGTCCGGCTGGATGTGCCCGCCTGCGATTATATCCGGGCGCGCGGCCGGTGGCAAGCGGAAAATGGCCGATTTTGTTCTGAATTCAGAACAAAGCTCGGCCAGAGGATTCGATTTTGAAAATCGTAGTGGGGATCTCGGGTGCCAGCGGCGCCATTTACGGCGTTCGCCTTCTGGAGCGGCTGCATGCCAATCCGGCGGTCGAGATCCATCTGGTGCTGACGCGCGCCGGCGAGAAGACGCTTTTTCTGGAAACGGGAGGCCATGGGGCGGACCTTAAGAAGATCGTCGACTATGCTTACCCCCTAGAAGATATCGCCTGCCGCCTGGCCAGCGGCTCTTTTCCGGTAGATGCCATGGTGGTAGCGCCTTGCTCGATCCAGACCATGTCGGCCATTGCCGCGGGTATCACTTCCAATGTGCTGCTGCGGGCCGCCGATGTGGCCCTCAAGGAGCGCCGCAAACTGGTGCTGATGGTGCGCGAAACACCGTTCCACCTCGGTCATCTGCGGACCATGGTGGCGCTCACCGAAATGGGCGCCATCATCGCGCCACCCATCCCCGGATTTTATAATCGCCCGCAAACCATTCAAGATCTTGTAGATCACAGCGTCGACCGGGTGCTCGACCTGATCGGCGCGCCGGATGCGCGCGTGCAACGATGGGAAGGCCCCAGCCGATGAGCCGCCGACCCGGTAAATCCCTTATCGCCTTTCAGGGCGAGCGCGGCGCCTTCAGCGAAGAAGCCGCGCGTAAACTGCTGGGCGAGGACATCGAGGTCCTGCCTTGCCCGCGGTTCGAAGACGTCTTCCACAGCCTCCAGGAGGATGCGGCCGCCGGGGCCGTGATTCCCATCGAGAACACTCTGGCCGGCTCCGTACACGAGAACTACGATCATCTGCAGCGTTACGAATTTCCTATCGTGGCCGAAACCAATGTCCGCATCGTCCATAACCTGATGGTGCCGCCGGGCGTCTCGTTCTCTCACATCCGGCGGGTCTATTCGCATCCCGTGGCGCTGAACCAGTGCCTGGATTTCTTCGCGCAACACCCGCGTATCGAGAGAGTTACGTACTACGATACCGCTGGTAGCGCCAAAATGATTATGGAAGAAGGGCTTAGCGACGCCGGCGCCATCGCCTCGGCGGTCGCGGCCGAAATCTATGGGGCGCGCATTCTGCGGCGCTCCATTGAAGACGATCGCCGGAATTTTACCCGGTTCTTTCTCCTTAGAACGCCTGGCTATACCCGCAAATACCCCCAGGCGATCCCCCCAAATGCGCAATGGAAAACCTCGCTTGTGTTCTCCACGCGCAACATCCCCGGCGCTTTGTTCCGCTGCTTAAGTGCTTTCGCACTCCGGGATCTGAATTTAACAAAAATCGAATCGCGGCCGCTCCGCGGCAAGCCTTGGGAATATCTCTTCTATCTGGATTTCTTGGGCCGCGTAGATACGCCCGCCGCACAGAATGCTTTGGGCCACCTGCGCGAATTAGCCGATGTATTGAAGGTGCTGGGCTGTTACCCTCGGGGCTAGCGAATTCGGTTCGTGGTGCACGGCCGATAGATAATCAAAGAGTGAAGCGGACAACATGTTGGGCCATTTTACTTGCAGCGGCCGCGTGCCGGCTAACTGCCGCCGGGACCAAGCACGACACCATGGACCGCGATGTCCGGGCCGCCATTGCAGCGTTTCAGGGCACAGTCCGCTTGTACGCCAGGAACCTCGATACGGGCGAACAATACGGCATCGGTGAAAATGAAAAGGTCCGCACCGCCAGCACGATCAAACTGCCCATCATGGCGGCGGTCTTCCGCGCGGTCGCCGCCGGCCGTGCGAATTGGGATGAGACGATCACGCTGCGTGAGGAAGACAAGGTTTCGGGCTCCGGCGTGCTGCGGGAATTCTCCAACGGACTCAAACTCCCATTGCGCGACGTGGTCCGCATGATGATCGTCGTCAGCGACAACACGGCCACGAATATGGTGATCGAACGCATCACGGCCGACGCGGTCAATGCCGAGATGGATCGTTACGGCCTTACCGCGACGCGCTGCATGCGCAAGGTTTTGGGCGACGGCAACGCATTAAAGGAACCCGGCGGTTTCAGCGCGGCGGGAAAACTCCCCGAGAACAAGCGCTACGGGCTGGGCTCCACGACGCCGAAGGAGATGGTGACGCTGCTTGCGAAACTGGACCGCGGCGAAGTGGTCAGCCAGGCGGCATCCCGGGAGATGATCGCGATTCTGAAGCGCCAACAGTACAAGGACGGCATTGGAAGGCACCTGGACGACGAGTGGGTGGCCAGCAAGTCCGGCGCCCTGGATGCATTGCGAAGCGACGTGGCCTTGGTCTATGCGCCGAAGGGGCGCGTGGCCTTAGCCGTTACCGTCGACGATATGCCCCGGATCGACTATTCGCCCGACAATCCGGGTAATATCCTTATTAGCAATCTGGCGAAGATGGTGCTGGTGGGTTTGGGCGCGATGGACTGACTCCGCGCGTTCTCAGGCGGCGAAAACTTGAGCCTGAAACACGCTCAGCCGCGCGCCGGGGTTTTGGTATCCCTTCGTTCCCAACCCGGCCTTCATGGAGAGGGCGCCGAGAAATTGCTCGCCGTTCCATTTGCGGCCCGCAGCCACCTGCGGCAGCAGCAGCGCCTGCCGCCCGCTTGAATCCAGTGTGGCGCCGTGCACGCCGACCCGAAATGCGCGCGCATCGCGAATGGGCTTCATGGGAGACAGAATCGAAATTTCAATCTCGATTTCGCCCTCCACGCCCAGCACCGTGGGAAAGCGGGGATCGTCCAGGGCCGCGCGCAGGGTCATTCCAGGCACGGTTTCCGCGAGGCTCTCGCAGCTCAGCCGGCTGCCCACGCAACCCAGCAGACGCTGCGCCTGGTGCAGGCCGATAAACACGCCGGCCTTGCGCGAGAGCGCCGGTGTTGCCTGGCCGGGCGGAATGGGCCGATGCTCGCCGGTGGAGCGCAGGTGCCGCAGGGTCTTGTGGGCGCTGTCCAGCAGAAGACTCCGTTCGGTTGCCGCCAGCCAAAACGATGCCGCCGGAAAGTATCCCAGCGCGCCATAGCCGACCGAGTGATCGTAGTCTCCGGTGATGTCGCCGGAAGTCTCGTAATCGAGCGTCTCCTGGTAGATCTCCTCTCCCACGACGAACGCCAGCGTGCGCAGCCAAAGCGCGATCGGCGCCCGGCCACACACCGTAGAGCGGGTTTCCTCGATGGCATCCAGAAAGAACTGCGCGTCGAGGCCGGCGATGTCTTCCATGACTCCGCGGTCGAGACGCGCCAGCCGCGCCGATATCTTCGAATCCGCGGGGAACGGCTGATAGCCGAAAGCCTGTCCATAGTGGGTGAGATCGGAGCTGACCAGGAAAACCGTATCCGGTCCGCATAAGGCCGCCAGCTTCTCCGCGGCCGCATCCCGCTCGCGCGGCTCCAGATAGCCGACGAATAGCGGTACAACCTGCGCGCCCGGCGCGGCGTACTGCAACAGGGGCAACTGGATCTCTACGGAATGGTCGCAGATGCGATCTTCGGCGACCAACCGGAAGGGCCGGTAGCCCGCCAGCCGTTCCATAGTCTCGCGATCTGCGGGGGCTTCGCCCAGCGGCGTTTCGTACTCGTCGATATCCGGGATCGAAACTCCGGGTGGACCCCCATGATGCGTGAAGCCGAGGATCACCGCGCGCCGGGGTTGCTGCCGGCGAACATAGCGGTACGCGGCCGACGCAACCACGCCGGAATACTGTAATCCGGCATGTGGCACAACGAACCCCAGCGGGTTCGGAAGCAAATGAATCCCGGTTCTTTGCGCCGAAGTCTCGAACAGGTCGTCGAGCAAAAGCTCGAGGTCCGAGCGGCAGTCCGGATACCACGTACCGCCGTAAGGAGAAACGTGTACTGCATGCATAGAATCACCCGCAGGGAGGCGAGCATAGAAGCTCGCCGGAACCGGAACGGGTCAAGGCCGGCCCGCGCAGAGATGGAGGTCCGCCCCACAATCCCGCGATGCGCGCGGCGCAATTTGGACAAGCGCCTTCCGCGGTCAGCCGGTTGCGGAGGACCCGGAATCCGCGGCGTTCCACCAGAGTCGCGCCGCAGCCGGGGCAATGCGTGTCTTCCAGTTTGCCCAGTTGTCCGGACAGGTTGCCGGCGTAGACATAGCGGAGGCCGGCGGCGCGCCCGGCTCCGGCGGCCCGCTGCAACGCGGCCGCGGTGGTATGGCCCTGTCCGAACATTTTGTAATCTTCGTGAAAAGCCGTCACGTGCCACGGGATGTCGAGAGAAATGTCCGCCAGGAATTCCGCAATGGCGGTCAATTCCGCAATGGAGTCGTTGAAGCCGGGCACTACGAGCGTCACGACCTCCAGCCAGAAGCCCATTTCGTGAATGGCCCGGATGGAATCCAGAATCGGTCCCAGGCGGCCGCCCAACTCGTGATAGTGTCGATCGTCGAAGCTCTTCAGATCCACCTTGTAGAGATCCACCCAGGGTTGCAGATACTCGAGCACCTGGGGCGTGGCGTTGCCATTGGAGACAAAGCCCGTGATCAGTCCTGTGGCGCGCGCTTCGCGAAAAACGGCCGCCGCCCATTCGCTGGTGATGAGGGGCTCGTTATATGTGCTGACGACACTGGCGGCGCCGGCGGCGTGCGCGGCCTTCACGATGTCGCGCGGCGTCACTCGGGTGAAATCCAGGGACGAGCGGAAATCGCGCAAGGCTTGCGACGTGACCCAGTTCTGGCAGTAGCCGCAATGCAGGTCGCAACCCAGCATGCCGAAGCTCAAGGCCAGCGATCCGGGCAAAGCATGAAAGAAAGGCTTCTTCTCGATGGGATCGGCGTGCAGGGCGCTCACATAGCCATAGGGCACATAGAGCATGCCGCCGCGGTTGTAGCGCACTTTGCAAACGCCCGCGAAGCCGGATGGGATAGGACAACAGTGGCCGCACGCGTAGCAGCGCACGCGGTTGGAATCCAGCTTTTCGTAGAGTTCTCCTTCGCGGACTTGCGCGGAGAGTTGTTCAGCCACGGTCTTCATATCAGACCTTCGACTGCCAGACTCCATTATATCGCCGGGCGCGCCGTAGGGCGGGCAAACTACAGACCGACGGCTTTGAGCGCCGACCGCAATTGCTCGTAGTCGCGGCCCCCGCGCAGGTGGCGCACGACCTTGCCGTCGCCATCGATCAGGAACGCAGTGGGAATCGCCCGCACACCGTACAGCCGATGCGCCTTTTCATTCGAATCGTCCAGAATCGCAAACGTCAGGCCGGCCTTCTCCGCGAAGTGCCGCGCGGTGCCCTTTCCTTCGTCATTCACGCCGAGCACTTGGAGGCCCTTATCTTTGAACTCCTCGTGCAGTTTCACAACGCTCGGCAGTTCCCGGCGGCACGGGCCGCACCAACTCGCGAAAAAACTCAGCAGGACGGGCTTGCCGCGCAGGTCCTGCAGCCGGACGCGCTCGCCATCGAGCGTCTTCAGTTCAAAATCCGGCGCCGGATGATTCACCAGGAAGGAAGGCGATTGCCCAGGAATGGGGACCGTATCCACCAGTTTGGCGTTCTTGGGAGGCTCGAAAGCAAAAGTGTTATCGGGCACCTGCTCCCCGATCTGAAAACTGCGGAAGTCCATGCGCAGGCGCAGGACCGTCTTTTCGCCGCCCGCGTAAGTGATGTGCGCCCATACCAGCCGGCCGATGTGCAACGTTTCGGGATCGATGGTCAGCAGGGTCACGCTGCTGCTCCCCTGGGCGTCCTGTTTCGTGACCACTTGCACGACCGGCCATTTCTGTTTTTGCTTCTCGAACTTTACCGTGGCCTCGCCCGCGCGGCCCGCCGTTGCGGCAGTCTTGTACAGGCGCGCGAGAATAGGCATGACTTGCCGGGCGTAGGATTCCGCCTCGTCGTGCGCCGCGTCGGAATCATCGCCAGCATTGTCGCGCGAATCGGCGGTCTCTTCATTGTCGGCGTCGTCGCCGGCCCGGACGCTGGATTCCTCTTCCGTGTATTGTTTGAGCTTCGGCACGTAAGCCCAGCTCTTCTGGCCGTTCGAAATCAGAAAATACTCGCCTTTGTCGATGGCATCCACACGCAGCAGCGACCTGCCTTCCGGCCCGACCGCCAGGCGCACCTTGGCCTGCGCAATCGTGACGCCCGGATTGACTCCGCGCTGGCCCTCCAGCAGCAGATCCCCTTCGAATTCGTACTGGGTGGCGCTTTCCGCCTTCTGCGCAACATCTTTGACGAGCTTGGTGACGCTGAAGTCCTGGCCCTGTGCGGCGGCGGCGCAGAGACAGACCAACGCCGCGCCATAAACCACAAGACGCAACATAGGATCCTCGGTAGGTATCATAGCAGACAGATCGGTCTGGAATCGGCGGGCTTCCTAGCGCGTGGCGATCGCGAAGGAGTTGCCGCGGCAGCCGTTCACTTCCACACTGATATCCGCAAGCGGCGGAGCATCGGACGGAATGCGGAGATTCACCTGGTTCGGACCGCGATAGAGGATCTCCGCCGGCCGCGAACCGATCAGCACGCGCGCCGTGTCCGCTGAAGAGCCGAAATTCGTGCCGAAGATGGTGATCACGCTGCCGCGGGCCAATGGCGGCTGCGCCATGGTTACGCCATCCACTATGGCGGATGGATTGATGAGCGGCGGCTGCAAGCGGCGATACGCTTGTTCGGCGACCGGGACGGCCGGCGGCGTGCGCAGTTGCAAGACCCCATATGCCAGGATCGCGGGGACCAGCGCCACGGCCGACGCAGCCCAAAGCGGCACGCGGCACAGAAGCAGCAAAATCGTCGCAGCGGTCAGGGCGCGCCCCAACCATTGACTCCAGGACGCTCCGAACCGCAGCCTGACAGGTCCCTTCTTGGACGCATCTCTTAACAAGAGAAACCCGATGGGGTCGCGCGCGATCTCGCCGTCCGACGACGACCATCCGGCATCATGGTCCACCTTGATCAGGACTGCTTCGTTCGGTCCGGTATCGGATTGCAATTCGGCGCGATCCGGGGCTGACCAGTCAATATAGGCCGCGCGCTTGCCATGCGCCCAGGCTACATAGGCTTCCAGAAATCGCGCATCGTCCGTGGCACGCAGTTGCGGGAGTTGGTGCATCCGGGTCAGATCGACGACTACGGCCTGCTGCTCATCCGGAGGAGGAAGGCGGTAGATGGTGTCGTCCGCTCCGTCCGTCCAGGCTACCGGCCACGCCGCGAAACGCTCTGGCTGCACGAACC
>JBEKIM010000130.1:0-15462 GCA_050011755.1 Bryobacteraceae bacterium
CCGTCCTGTAAGCCCTCAAAATACTTCACGGCCGCCACATTGAAATCGAAAGTACAGGGCACGGGCAACTCGGCTTGCGTGGCGCCCGAGAAACCGGGCACGATCAGGCTTACCTGGTTCCACAGCATGTTGCGCAATGTCTGGCCCCACCGATGCGGCTCGCCGAACAGATCCTGCAGGCGTTCCTGGTCGCCCGCGTCGTAACGGCGGCGCGCCGCTTCGATCTGGATCTGGCATCGTAGGGCGATGGTGTGCACCCGCTCGGCGCCTGCGTTCGTCACGCGCAGATCGAAGCCCAGCAACGGCGAGACCGCATACGGGACCGCTTGTGCGCCTGCGATCTGAAAATTCAAATCAGGCATAATGCCCTTCCGACCGGCCCTTCAGGTCCGCAAAAAAGAATTCCAGGTTTTTCCACACTTCGGCGCCGCCCGAAAATCCCTGCCAGTGTGCCCGGATCAGCCACACCAGCTTGTAGCATTCGTCGATCGGCAGCAGGTAATATTGTGGATCGGAGAAGCCGCGCGAAGGGCCCAGCCGGTTCACCAGCAGAGCCTCCACATCCGGCTCCATCTCCGCGAGAGCCGGATTCTCCGCCACCAGGTCGCTCCAGGTATCCAGCGGCAATTGCGATTCGGTGGCGCCCGCCGGGCTGGGATACTGCGCCACCACTCGCGCCTCAGGGCTGCTCTTGAAGAAGAAGGCCATGTTGATCGGAATCGTCAAGCCGGCCCACTCCGCATCCGTCAGGCGGAATCCCGCCAGAAAGCGAATCCGCCGTGGAACCCGTTTGTATTTCGATCCGGCCTGCGACCCGAAAAGCAGGGCGCAAGCCATGCAGGAACAGAGCAGTTTGCGCGCCTTGGGATCCACCAGGTGGGGGTGATCCTCGGCCAGTTCGGTCGCGCAGAGTTCGCATTTCTCAATGGGGCGTCGCCGGGCCGCGAACTGACCCAAAGCGCCCAGAGCGCTCCCGAGGCCGCCGGTGCTCATATTCCGGCACCACTGCCGTTGACGGCGGGGCGATATCCCGCTAACTTCTCTAGCGGTACAAAGCCTCCGGCGGCGCCCTGCTCGTCAACCACTTCGATCGTCAGTTGTACCATATCGGGCGCCGCCTGGTACATGGCTTCCTCCACCGCGGATTCGAGCGAGCCGGCCGATGAGCCACAGCCCGATCCACTCGACCGCAAACGCAACCTGATTATGCCTTCCTCAATGCCCAGCAAGTCAACGCTTCCCTGCGATCGTAGCCGTCCGCGCACTTGTTCAAGCGCCCGCCGCACCCGCGCCTCGAGATCCAGCGGATGCAGTCCGTTGGCCGCCAGCAAATTGCCCACCAATTCATCGCGGCCCAGTTCTTCCAGGATTTCCTGGCCGGCCGCGCCTTTCAGAGCTACAATTTCTGTGACCCGCTCCAGCCCCGCGCCATACAGTTCCATCAGCGACTGAACCAACTCCCTGGCGATCGCCAGAGAGCCGGCATCCGCGGCCGATTCCAATTCTGCGATCAACCCCTCGATACGCCCGGCCTGCTGCTGGATCCCACTTGTTTTAGGCATTTATAGTCACTTTGAAAGAAACAGGGCCGGCGGTAGCGGATACGCCGGCCACTGGAAGGTTCCTCCGAGGCTCTACGAATGAACGCCGAATGTGGGCGAGTGGACTGTCTCCAGAACCTTCCCGTTGCCCAGGTACATGTGCACGCCGCAAGGAAGACAGGGGTCGAAGCTGCGTACCGCGCGCATAATGTCGATGCCCTTGAATTTGTCGGGCCCGTTTTCTTCGAAGATGGGCGTATTCTGCACCGCATCTTCGTACGGTCCCGGAGTACCGTAGACATCGCGCGGATTGGCATTCCATGGCGTCGGCGGATAAGGATGATAGTTTGCGATCTTGCCGTTCCGGATCACCACGTGGTGCGAAAGCACCCCGCGCACGGCCTCGTGGAAGCCGCAGCCTATGGCGTCATCCGGCACTTTGAACTCCGTCCACGTCCGCGTCCGCCCGGCGTGGAGTTCCTTCAGGGCCTGTTCGGCGAAGTACAGCGCCGCCGCGGCCGAGTAGGCCTGGAAGTAAGTGCGGGCCCGGTCGCGCTCGATGCAATTACTCCATTTCGGAATCTTCCATTCAAACTCGACCTCCGGCAGCGAAACCGTCTTGGGAAGGTAGATCTTGACGCTATGTCCGGTGGCTTTGACATAACCAATGTCTACCAGGCCCGCCAGTGCAGTCGACCAGAAGCGCGCAATCGGACCGCCGCCGGTGTCCAGCGCCAGGTACTCGTTGGTCCGTTTGTCGTACCAGCGCGGAGACATCACCCAGGTGTATTTATCGGAGAAATCGCGCTTCTGCGGCCGTGGCGTGGTGGTCTGATTCCAGGGATGCCGCTGGTCCACGGGGTTGCCTAGCGGATCCTGTTTGACGAATGTCTCGCCGTGTTCCCAGTCGTCATAGTACGAGCTGCCCAGCAGAATGCGGATGTTCAAATTGATATCGACCAGGTCGTGCGTTACGGCCTTGCCGTCCACCACCACTCCCGGGGTCACATACATCGCCCGGCCCCATTCATTCATGTTCTTGTAAGTGTAGTCGCAAACCGCGGGATCGTTGAACGATCCCCAACAACCCAGTAGGATGCGCCGCCGGCCGACTTCCTCGTACCCCGGAAGCGCATCATAGAAGAAGTCGAACAGGTCGTCGTGCAGCGGCACTACTTTCTTCATGAATTCCACGTACTTCATCAGCCGCACGATGTAATCCGTAAAAAGTTGAACCGTGGGTACGGTCCCCACACCGCCGGGATAGAGCGTCGACGGATGCACGTGGCGGCCCTCCATCAGGCAGAACATCTCGCGGGTCAAGCGGCTCATCACCAGCGCTTCCCGGTAGAATGAGCCGGTGAACGGATTCAGCGCCGTCATGATATCCGAGATGTTGCGATATCCGTGCAGGTTGGAGTGCGGCGAGGCGGTCTTCTGGGCCTTGTCCCACACACTGGGATTAGTCTCTTTGACCATCTGCTCGCAGAAGTCCACACCCACCAGGTTGTCCTGGAAGATGTTGTGATCGAACATGTACTCGGCGGCTTCGCCCAGATTGACGATCCACTCGCCTAACGCCGGAGGGCGCACGCCGAACGCCATGTTCTGGGCATAGCAGGCGCACGTGGCATGGTTGTCGCCGCAGATGCCGCAGATCCGGCTCGTGATGAAGTGCGCATCGCGGGGGTCCTTGCCCTTCATGAAGATGCTGTAGCCCCGGAAGATGGAGGAAGTGCTGTGGCACTCGGCCACCTGCCGGTTTTCGAAGTCGATCTTGGTAAAGATCCCCAGACTGCCCACGATGCGGGTAATCGGGTCCCAGTTCATCTCCACCAGCTTCCTTGATTTGGTGGGTGTTTCCGTAACCGTTCCAGTCATGGTGCTCATAGGATGGCTCCTTTGCCTGCTAATAACTCATCGGGTGATAACCGGTAGTTAGTTCGGCACGCGGATGCCGCCACTTCGGTTCCTTGTTGAGGCTTGCATTGGTGAACGAGCGCAGAGAAGACAATGCGCGGCCATAGGCCGCCACCGCCGTGGTCGACATCTTTGCGCCGGGAGGCTCATCCATGAACGGCATGAATTTGTCCGGAAAGCCCGGCATGGTGCAGCCTATACAGATTCCGCCTACATTGGGACATCCGCCGATGCCCGCCATCCAGCCGCGCTTCGGCACGTTACAGTTGACCACAGGTCCCCAGCAACCCAGTTTTACGATGCACTTCGGCGAACCGTACTGCGTCGTAAAGTCGCCCTGTTCGTAGTAACCCGCGCGATCGCAGCCATCGTGTACGGTCCTGCCGAATAACCACGTGGGACGCAGTTCGTCGTCCAGGGGAATAGTGGGGGCCAGTCCGGCCAGTTGGTATAGAAGATATAGAACTGTCTCCATGAAGTTATCCGGCTGAACCGGACACCCCGGAACATTCACGATGGGCAGGCCCGCTTTGGAACGCCAGTCCCAACCCAGGTAATCGGCCAAGCCCATGCAGCCGGTGGGATTGCCTTGCATGGCGTGGATGCCGCCGTACGTCGCGCATGTGCCGATGGCCACGACCGCGGTAGCTTTAGGCGTGAGCCTGTCGATCCACTCCGTGGTCTTGATGGGCTGTTTGGTGTCGGCGTCGGTTCCCATCGCCGCCCAGTAGCCATCGTTCTTGATCTTTTCGTTGGGAATCGAGCCTTCCACCACCAGCACAAAGGGCTCCAGTTTGCCCTCTTCCGCCAGGTAGAAATGCCGCATGAAGTCCTCGCCGCATTCATAGGCGAGCACCGGGTTGTGAAGATGCACCTTGGGAAGTCCCGGGATGGCTCCTAGCAGGACATCCTCGATACTGGGCTGTGTGGCTGCCGTAATAGATACGGAATCGCCGTCGCAGCCCAAGCCGGCCGTGATCCACAAAATGTGAACTTCGGCTACCGCGGACGGCCTCTGTGTCTTATGACCGTACGGCTTCGTTTCGGTTGGCATACGTGGCCTCCTTCTCTTGCTCTCTGCTCTGACGCGTTTGTCGCGTTCAGGAGTTACCCGCTGGGAAAGCGCCGTGTAACATCGGCTACAGATCGCAAGGCTCGCCAGTTCTTTTCCTTACAGATCCGTTCCCCTCTAAGTGTTTCTCGGCAAAACGTCTAGAGGCATTGTAGGAAAGATCGTTCCAAGGGCTCAATCCGCTGCAACCTGTATTTGTTTGCGTGGTTCCTACGGCGCGCGGCATCGGGGATTCCCCGATCGTGGCGCACGCTTCAGCGACCTGGCGGGACTTTTAAGTCCCGCTTGGATCGGGATTCCCCGTGAGCTAAGCCTGACCCTGCTTGGTGAGCCATTGCACCGCGTGCTGCACCAACTCGCGGGCGTTCTTGAGGGAAAGCTTGTCTTTGATGTGTGCGTAATACGATTCGACGGTCTTCACGCTCAGATGCAGTTCCTCGGCGATCTGGCGGGTGCCATGGCCTTGCCCGATCAGCCTGAAAACCTCGAGTTCCCGGTCGGTGAGATCCGCCACCCCCGATCGCTTGCCGGCTCCCTGGCGGCCGATGAACTGGTGCATCATCTTCTGCGCCATGCGGTCGCTGACATATACTTCGCCGCCCAGAATCTGGCGTATCGCGATCAGTACCCGTTCCGTGGCTTCCTGCTTCATGATGTAACCGTTCGCCCCCGCCCGCAGGGCGCGCTCGGCATAGAGCGATTCATCGTGCATCGACAACATCAGCACCGGCAGCCGGGCGTCCCTGGACCGGATGGTCTTCAACAATTCGATGCCGTCCGGCCCGTCCAGGGAGACGTCCACGATGAGTATGTCCGGATGGGACGGCTCGATCGCATCGAGCGCCGTGCGCGCATCCTCCGCTTCCCCGCAAACCATCAAGTCGGGCTCCCGGTTGATCAACTGCGAAAGACCCTGGCGCACGATTGGGTGGTCGTCCACCACAAATACCTTGATCTTGCCCGCCTCCTGCGTCCGTTGGCTCATCGCGCGTTGCTTTCTCCGCTAAGCGGCTGCAGCGTGCAGGTAACCACCGTCCCTTTTTTCCCATGACGGGAGCAGGGCTGAACCTCCAACGTCGCGCCAATCGTCTTCGCGCGATAGTTCATGATGTGCAAGCCCATGCCCGTGCTGTTTCTTACGTTCTGGGGTAGACCCATTCCGTCGTCCGTAATGCTCAGCGATACATCGTCGCCGTCCGCCCATAACCGGATCACAATGTTCTTGCCGCGCCCATGCTTGATCGCGTTATTTACAGCCTCCTGGGCGATTCGAAAAAGATGGTTCGCCGCGGTTTCGTCGTAGATCAAAACCGGACGGTCGCACTCGAAGCGGCACGCCAGGCCGAATAAGTCCACCACCTCTGAAGAGTAATGCTCCAGCGCCGACATCAGTCCGCGCGCATCCGATACCACGGGAAGCAGGCCCCGCGATAGCTCCCGCGTCTTGTGAATCGCCTCGTTCACCAGCCTGACGATCTTTGTCGCGTCCGCGGCCTCGGCCACCGACTTGTCCGCGAGCTTCTGTTCCAATACTTTGCTCATGAATGCGATTCCCGTAAGGTGCTGTCCCAGGCCGTCGTGGAGGTCCTGGCCGATGCGGTGTTCTTCGCGCGCGCTGATGTCCAGGATGGCTTTCTCCAGCCGTTTGGACTCCGTGATGTCTATCCCGGTGGCGATGATGTGGCGCACGTCGCCCTGGGCATCCGGCAGGACCGTTCCCGACCATGAGATCAGCCGCGGGCCGCCCTCACCGGTGATCCACCGATATTCGCAATCTTTGCGCACCTTTCCCATCCGCAACTGTTCGAACGCGTTCTGGAAGGCGTCGCGATCTTCCCCCGCGGGATACTGGTCCCAGGGATGCTTTCCCTTCACTTCGTCGAAACGCTGCCCGGTAGTCTGCTCGCAAGCCCGATTGAACTGTACGATACGCCCGTCCAGGTCCAACACCATGATCAGCGTGCCCACCGTTTGCAGAATCGCCGAAACGAAATTGCGCTCCTGCTGCAGCGCTTCCTCCGCCCGCTTCAACTCCGTAATGTCGAACGCCACGCCCTGGATGAACCATGGATGGCCGTCGTCGCTGCGCACCATCTTGGCCTCGCAGTGAAACCAGACCACGTGGCCATCCCGCGCAATTACCCGGTAAACCGATCGCAGCGGTTTGCCCGTGAGGAACATATCCGCGGCTTCCTCGCTCCAGCGCAGGTTATCCTCGGGGTGGATATGCCGGTACCAGCGCACCGGATCTTCCAGCCATTCCGCTTGCGAAAAGCCCAGCGCCGCTTCTATGTACGGACTCACATAGGCCTCGCCAATTCCGCGGTCCAGGTATACCAGAAACACCACCGCGGGAAGTTGTTCCACCAGGCTGCGATACCGGGCCTGCATATTGGGCAGCTCCCGCGTGCCGTCCGCGGCGCCGCTCTTGCGGCAAGCGTCGCTCGAATCGAGCAGGAAGATGCCGGCTAACTCCTCGAGCATGGCCTGCGCCTGCGCCAGAGTAGGTTCCGCGATTGCCGTATCCCGGAGCATGTGTCTACCGCCGCCGGCTCCGCCAGACCGGTTCTTTGTTGAGTGAATCCTGCACGAAGCGGCGCAGCGCGTGAATGGCCCTCCCATAAGTCATTACGGCGCTCGACGAAAGCAGCGATCCGGGCGGCTGATTCATGAACGGCATGAACTTATCCGGAAACCCGGGCATGGTGCATCCGATGCAGATGCCGCCTACATTCGGGCAGCCGCCGATGCCACCCATCCAACCGCGCTTTCCTACATTGCACTGCACCACCGGGCCCCAGCATCCCAATTTCACAATACAATGCCGGGACCCATACTCGTCGGCGAACTCGCCTTGCTCGTAGTAGCCGCCGCGATCGCAGACCTCGTGCAGCGTCTGCCCGAACAGCCATGTGGGACGCAGGGCTTCATCCAGCGGAATCATGGGCGCCCGGCCCGCCGCCTGGTTCAGCAGGTAGAGCAGGGTTTCCATGAAGTTGTCGGGCTGCACGGGACATCCGGGAACGCAGACTATCGGAATCCCCGCCTGCGATTTCCAATCCCATCCCAGGTAGTCCGCCATCCCCATGCATCCCGTGGGATTGCCTTCCATGGCGTGGATTCCGCCGTAAGTGGCGCAGGTTCCCGCCGCGATAATAGCCCATGCGTGCGGCGCCAGGCGATCGATCCAGTCGCAGGTCAGTATGGGCTGGCCCGTCTTTTGGTCGGTGCCTAAGGTCGCCCAGTAGCCTTCCGCTTTATTCGTTTCATCCGGGATGGATCCTTCCATCACCAGGATGAACGGCTGCCGTTTTCCGGCCGCGGCTTCGTGGAACGGCCGCAGGAACTCCTCCCCGTTCTCGAACGCCAGCACCGGGTTGTACAAATTGACCTTCGGAATCCAAGGCAGGCCGCCGCGCACCACGTCTTCGATGCTCGGCTGCGTTGCGGCAGTCATGGCAATGGACTCCCCATCGCATCCCAGGCCGGCGGTGATCCACAACACGTCGATTTCCGCGATGGGCTCCATACCACCCCTCTTCCTCTGTCGTCTTGCCCCTGCTGGCGTATTTTACACGATTCGGGAGCATCCGCGGCGATTTCAAATCCCGCCCCCCACGAACTGCGCTATGATGACCTGTCCAAAATGAAGCTCACCTTCTGGGGCGCCGCGGGCGAGGTGACCGGCTCCCTTCATCAGTTGGATGTGGATGGCAAGCGCTACCTGCTCGATTGCGGGCTGGCGCAAGGGCGCCGCAAAGAGGCCGACCGCAAGAATCGCCACCTGCCCGTAGATGCCGGATCCGTCGCCGCCGTGCTCCTCTCGCACGCTCACATCGACCATAGCGGGAACCTGCCCACGCTGGTGAAGCACGGTTTCAACGGCCCCATCTACACCACCCCGGCCACCCTCGATTTGTGCGATGCCATGCTGCGCGATACGGCGCATATCCAGGAGAAGGACGCCGAGTTCATCAACAAACGAGCCGCCCGCCGCCATGCGGAGGGCCACCCGAGCGCCGCCGCACCCGAGCCTGTCGAGCCGCTCTTCACCATGGAGGACGCCGAGCGCACCCTGCCCCTGTTCCGGCCTGTCCCGTATTACACACCCAAAACCCTCGACGAGCATCTCTGCTACGAGTGCTTCGATGCCGGGCACATTCTGGGTTCGTCGGCCCTGATCCTGAACTATCGGAACGGCGCCGGGCGGGTCCGGCTGGCCTTTTCCGGCGACCTGGGCCGTCCCAACCTGCCCATCACGCGGCCGCCGGATGCGCTTCCTCCCGTCGAATATCTGATCCTCGAGAGTACCTACGGCGGCAGGTTTCACAAGAGCGCCGCGCACGTCATCGGCAAACTGCGCGACGTGGTCGACCGGACTTGCGCGCGCGGCGGCCGCATCATCGTACCGGCGTTCGCGGTCGGCCGCACCCAGCAATTGGTACTGCTGCTGCATCAATTGGCGAATGCCGGACAGATTCCAAGCGTCCCCATATTCGTGGATAGTCCCCTGGCGGTCAACGTAACCGGGGTATTCCGCAAACACGTGGAGTGCTTCAATGCCGAAACCCGCCAATACCTTCTGGATGGCGAGGACCCCTTCGGTTTCAACCGCCTGCAATATATCCGGGAAGCCGCCGAATCGAAGAAACTGAACGATCTGCACGGTCCGTTCATCGTGATTTCGGCCTCCGGCATGTGCGAGCAGGGCCGTATCCTGCACCACCTGCGAAATAACCTGGAAGACCCCCGCAATACGGTCCTCATCACCGGTTTTCAGGCGCAGGACACCCTGGGAAGGAAGCTGGTGGAGAAGATGCGGGAGGTACGCGTATTCGGAGAGCCCGTCACCGTCCGCGCCGAAATCTCCAGCCTCGACGAATTGAGTGGACACGCCGACCAGGGGGAATTGATGGCTTGGCTGAAGCCGCTCGCGCCGCACTTGAAAAAGGTCTTCCTGGTACATGGCGAACCGGCGCAATCGCAGGCCCTCGCCGCCGTCATCCGATCGCAATACGCCGTGGATGTGGTGGCGCCCTTGCCCGGCCAAAGCTTTGCTCTGGACCCTGAAACGTAAACCGGGCCGTAACAGTCTATAATGGTTGGGATTTCCACACTTTTAAGGAGCACCTATTCGTGAGTAGCCCGATGTATACCCCCCAGCCGAGCGGCTCGGGCGTCAAAACCGCACTGGTCGCCGGCGGCCTGATCGCCCTGCTGGTTTCCAATATTGCCTTGTGGTATCGCCTGGAGACCACCCGCACCGAAGACCGCGCCGTCAGCCAGGCCATGCTGACTGAAATCGCCGGCCTGAAGGAAGCCACTTCGGCGACCACGGCCTCCCATCGTCGCAGCCTGGACACGTTGAAGGAAGAACTGGAAGCCGCGCGCCAGCAGGCCAATCAAGCCGCCGGCCACGCCAAGCAGGAGGCCCAGGCGCATGCCGATCAACTCGCGAAGCAATTGACCGAAGCGCAGGCCAAGCAGCAGGCGCAGGTGCAATCCCAGATCACGGATGTCCAGCAGGCTACTTCCACCGCCAACGCCAAGATCGGCGAAGTAAGCGGCGACGTCACGGCGGTCAAGACGGACCTCGGGTCGACCAAGGCCGAACTGGACAAAACCATCGCCAACCTGAAACAGGTGCAGGGCGACTTGGGCGTGACCAGCGGATATGTGGCCACCAATGGAAAGGAACTGGATGCCCTGAAGAGACTCGGCGAACGCAATTACTTCCAGTTCACCCTGGTCAAAAAGGACAAACAGCCCAAACGTGTCGGCGACATTTCCCTAAAGCTCAAGAGCGTCGACAAGAAGCGCAACAAGTTCACCCTGGAAGTCGTGGCGGACGACAAGACCGTGGAGAAGAAGGATAAAGCCATCAACGAGCCGCTGCAGTTCTACGTGGCCAAGGGCGGGAAACAGCCATACGAACTGGTGGTGAACGAAGTGGGCAAGGATCAGGTCACGGGCTATCTCGCTACGCCCAAGGACACCACCGCCCGCAACTAGCGTGGCGCGCGCCCGTGGCGCACGCTTCAGCGTGCCGGCGGGACTTTTAAGTCCCGCTACCGCGCCGCAATCACTTCGTACGGACGCATCATCTCGTTGTCTTCGTGCTCCAGAATGTGGCAATGCCACACGTAGCGCCCCACGTATCCCTCAAATGGAATGATGATGCGCGTCATCATCCCGGGATCGGCGCGCACCGTGTCCTTCCATCCGGCTTCCGACGATTCCGGAAGCGTCGCGCCGCCCGTAAAACGCAGGGTATCCCGATTCTGATAGGCGAAAGTGTCGAACCGGCGGCGGTCCAGAATCTGAAAACGCACCAGGTGCAGATGAATGGGATGCGCATCGTCGGTCAGGTTCATGAGGTTCCAGATTTCCACGGAATTCAGGACCGGGTTTTCCGTCACCGGCGCATGCCAGGGTGTATTGTTGAGCAGCATGGTGAACGAATCGCCGCGCAGATCGTCGATCTCCCCCAACGTGAGGTTGCGTGTCTTCACCGCCTCCGCTTCCGCCATCCGGCGCACCGGACGCAATGCCGCCGGCAGCGAACTGCTGTCGGGCGAGGTGGCCTGCACCACGCGAAATTGCATCACCGGCCGCAGTTGATCGTTATTTAAAACGATCCTCCCGCCGGCCTGACCGGTGAAATCTACGATCACGTCCGCGCGTTCCCCCGGAATAAGCGAAAGCTGACGCTGCGCTACCGGCGCGGCCAACAATCCTTGATCCGTCCCGATCTGCTGGAACTGCTGGCCGTTCGAAAGCGACAGGTGAAAGAATCTGCCATTGGCGCCGTTCAGTACGCGGAATCGATACTTCCGGGCTTCCACGTCCAGGTACGGCAGCAGCTTCCCGTTCACCAACACCGCATTTCCAAAGAACTCGGGTACCCAGGGTTCGCCGGGAGTCGCCGAGATCGGATAGTTCAACTGCCCGTCCGGATCGAACGTCCGATCGTAGACGATCAGCGGCACTTCATACCGGCCGCGGGGTAGGTTGAGCGATTCCTCCAACGGGTCGCGCACAATATAAAGTCCCAACAGCCCCGCAAATATATTGAGCCTGTTGATGCCCATCGTATGGTCGTGATACCAGAGCAGCGCAGCGTCCTGGTTATTGGGGTAGTGGTAAACCGCGGACTTCCCGGGTGCATACCAGTCTTCCGGATATCCATCGCTCTCCGGAGGGACCTTGCCGCCGTGCAGATGGATAATCGACCGGCCGCCCGGCTTATCGGACTCGGCCCCGTGCAGGCGATGGTCGATCGGCAGGAAGTGCGCCGGCGGCAATTCGTTGGACCATTCGACCAGCATCCCCGTCCCCCTCTTAGCCTCCAACGTTGGGCCGGGAGACGATGAACCGATACCCCACCAGCGTGTAGGCTTTAGGTCGCGGTGTACGCGGCTCTCGATCTGCCGCATGGCTAAACGATGGTAAGGCAGTTGGATCGCGGGATCGCTTGGGCTTGGCCTGGTCCCCGACGCTTGCGCCACCGGGGGGATGGGCAGTGGATCGACAAATGGCGCGAGCGTGCCGGGATCGAGAACCGGCCGCGCTGGATGCTGATGTCCGCGGTGCTGCGGGGCCATGAAGCCCGATGCCAGCACTCCCGTCCGCCGCAAGTACTCCCGTCGCGTAATGCGCAATGCCGGAGGTCTCCTTTACCGAGCATCTAGCTTATCAAACACAAGTGGACGCGGACGCACTTCCAACATTCCGTGCGCCCGCGTCCATTGCGGCCGATGCCTGTTTCGTTCAGACGTTACTGGATCGGTTCCCCCGTGGTCGGGCTGAGAATCAACACCCCGTTTGTCCGCCGTTTGTGGAAATCGAACATCTGCGTGATGGGCCCGGCAATGGCATCGAAGCTGCCTTGCCCGATGCGCTGCCCGTGCAGCCAGTTGTCTTCGATGAAACGGATTACCGACGACTGATCGGTGAGCGTATGGTCCACGAAGTTCTCCAGCGCGTATGGCGAAATCACCATAAAGGGTTGGCGCATGCCATAGCCGCAGCGGCCCAGAGCGTGCGTGTTCGCTGGATTGAGGCCGGGCAGCGACGTGAGGGCCGTGCCACAGGCGCCCGGTCCGGTCAGGGCGTCGTCCGGCCCCGTGGACTGGTTCACAATCGGCGCCATTTGATGGTCGTACCAGCCGTCGGAATCGTCGTAGAGGATCACGACCGCGGTCTGGTACCAGTAAGATTCTTGCATCAGCATGTTGATCAGGGTGACGATGTTGGTCTGTTCATCCAACGGGTTGGAGTAGCCCGCATGCCCGTCTTGATAGGCCACCGCTTTGATAAAGCTGACCGCCGGGATGCTGCCCGAATGGATCGCCGTGGTGAAGTCCTGGAGATCGTACACGTGGTTGGCCGGGCCATTGTGGCCGATTTCGGCGCTGCTCGCCGGCCGCGTGTGCAGCAGGTTGGCTGAGGACGGGTAATATTGCGGCCAGGAGTGGTGCGGAACGTAATCCGCGGTGGTGCCCGAAAGACCGGTCGAGCTGCGCGCGCACCCGGTCGTCCCGTTGGAGTTCACCATCGACAGGTTGAACCCGCCCAGAAACGACCCATACGTGATACCGCCGGCCTTCAGTAAATCCGCAATGTTCTTGCCGCCCATGGTTACCTGATTGCGCGTCGAACTGGAGCATGTATCGCCGATCGGGTCGGGATCCCCGATCACGGTGAGGGACCCGTCGGAGCCGCCGTTCACCTCGTCGCCGGTGCCGTTCAGCGTGGCGGTCGCGCCGTTAGTCTGGCCCGAGAACATGTTGATCGCGCCCACCGAGGAGGGACCGAAGGTGGTGCTGTAGGAATTATCGTTCATGGCGAAATACTGGGCATAGTTCCACATCGCCGTGACCGTGTTGCCATCATAATATCCCAGGTTCAGCCCAGGAGTGCTCACGATGGGGACGCCGGTGGGCGGCGGCCCGGCAGTGCCGACGTACGCCGGAAACAAGTCCATCGCTCCCATGTCGAATGCCTGTTGTTCCGGCATGTAGTCATGGTTCTGATCGGCCGTCACCGCCTGGGAGTTGTCCAGCCGGAACGGATTGGTCGCTCCTGGTCCATTCGCGGGATTCAAGTTCGGGTTGTGGGTCAGCAGCGCCTGCGTGTAGCCATTCACTGTCGGCGTACCCGGCTTGGCGGTAAAAGGGGGTTCGCCCGCTGGGTTGGTGGCCACCGGATAAGTTCCAAAATAGTGATCGAACGAAATGTTCTCGTTGAAAATAACCACCAGGTGCTTGATGGGCGTGGAGGTTGGAAACGTAGCCGCTGGGTCAGCCGCATAAATGGGCCTTACCGTGGGTCCTAAGACAACCAGGGACGCTGCGATCAACGCCAGGAGTTGCTTGGGCGTAGCAGCCTTCAGAATCTTTGTGCACATCCGTACATCCGTTATTGTGAGCATCTTCACCTCTTCAGATCTCCAATCCATCGTAGAAAGTCCATATTTCAGTGGTCTTACAGAGGTGTAAATATTGAATTAATTTCGGCCGTGGCGCACGCTTCAGCGTGCCGGCGGGACTTTCAAGTCCCGCTTCATCCCGGTAATCAGCCGCGCTCCGCGATTGCGCGTGATGTAATCATAGGTCCACTCGACCAGCACCAACATCCGGTTGTCGAATTCCACCAGATACATCAGGTGTACGAACAGCCAGACGAACCATGCCACGGGTCCTGAGATATGCACCCGGCTGAAGGCGGCCACAGCCTTGTTGCGTCCGATCGTGGCCAGAATTCCCTTATCGAAATAATGGAACGGCGCTGGCGCCTGGCCTCGCAGGCGGGTCTGAATGGCCCGGGCCGCGTACCGGCCTTCCGCCATGGCGACGGCCGCTAATCCCTCCAGTGGTTTGCCGGTCTGATGGCTGAAGTTCGCCAGGTCGCCGACGACGAAGATTTCCGGGTGCCCTGGCAGTGTAAGATCCGGCCCCACAATCAGGCGTCCGGCTTTATCCAAGGGCGCACCGGTGCGGTCGGAGACAATCTTCCCTAGCCCCGAAGGCGCGACACCGGCCGCCCAGAGTACCGTTTTCGCGGGTATGCGCTCCACTGTGTCTCCGGAACTAATCGCGACGCCCTCTCCGTCCAGATCCGTGACTTTGGAACCGGTCTTCACCTGCACGCTCAACTCTTTGAGCGCGCGTGCCGCCTTGGCTGATAGGTCCGGCGGGAACGCCGGCAGGACCCGGTCCGCGCCCTCCACCAGCACAATCGTGGACTCCGCCGGATTGATGCTGCGAAAATCGTGCCGCAGCGTATCGTTGGCGATCTCGCCCAACGCGCCCGCCAGTTCCACGCCTGTGGGGCCGCCGCCCACGATCACAAAAGTCAGCCACCCGCGGCGTGCGGCGGCGCCCGTTTCGCGCTCCGCGCATTCGAAAGCCAGCAGGATACGGCTGCGGATCTCGGTGGCGTCTTCAATGGTCTTCAGCCCCGGCGCCAGTGGCGCCCAATCGTCATGACCGAAATAATGTTGGGAAGACGAACCGGGCGCCAGGATCAATGTGTCGTAACCCGCCTCGCCTTCGTTCAGAAGCACGCGCCGATGTTCCACATCGATGTCCCGCACTTCCGCCATCCACACGCGGGTGTTGTGCTGGCGGCTCAGCACATGCCGTACCGGCGAGGCAATCTCCCCAGGCGACAAACCGCCAGTGGCCACTTGATACAACAAGGGTTGGAACAGGTGGAAGTTGCGCCGGTCGATCACGGTCAGATCTACCGCGGCGCGCCGCAGCGCTTTTGCGGCGTACAGTCCGCCAAATCCCGCACCCACCAGCACCACCCGATGCGCAGCCATCAGCCCATTACTATGCTAGCATCGGAAACTATGAGCAACCCTGTCGTGCATTTCGAAATCGGCTGCCGGGACAAGGCGGCTACCGATCAGTTCTACTCTAA
>JBEKIM010000131.1:0-15430 GCA_050011755.1 Bryobacteraceae bacterium
CCATCGCCCCCCCGCCGCCCGCCCCCAACACCTCGCCGAGCGTCCCGGAACCCCTTCCCGAGGCCCCGCCAACCGATAATTGATAGCCCACCAACCCGATCCGCTCACCCACCCCGCGAGAATTGTCTCGCCGAAGCGGGCTAATCTGGGTGCATGGTGTTGCTAACCGGCCCAGCCGGGTCGGGTAAGACGTTTCGCATTCTGGAGGGGCTCCGCGAGGCCCTGCGCCGCCACGATCCCGGCGTCCGCCTGCTCACTCCCACCGCCACCATGGCCCAACATCTGCAAAATCGGTTGGCCCGCGAAGGCTACGTTTTCCGTCCCGGACTCATCCAAACGCTTTCCCGCTTCGTGGACCCCTTCGCCGCGGACCTGCCCCTGGTCTCCGCGCCCCTGCTCTACCTCATCGTGGAGGAGGCCGCCGCCCAGGTTGATCGCCCTGAATTCGCCCGCGTGGTCCGCCTTCACGGATTTTGTGCCGCCCTCGCCCGCGCCATCGAAGAGTTTTCCTCCGCCGGCTGCGATGCCGAATCCCTCGCCGCTCGCATGCCCCGCTTAACCGCCCCGCCCCTCGGCGACGCCTTCGTCGCCGTTTATCGCGAAGTCCAGCGCAAGCTGGCTCGCCGCGGTTTGGCCACCCGTTCCCAACGCCTCGCGCATGCCGCCGCACAGATCGCGCAAGCCGGCCTTCCCGGCATCCACACCATCTGGCTGGATGGATTCTACGCCTTGCCCGATCCCGAACTGGCCGTCATCCGCGCCATCTGCCGCCACACGCAGGTCACCCTCACGCTCCCCTCCACTGCCATCACCGAGCCTACGCGCGCACACTTGCTCGCCATTGGATTCGTCGCCGAGCCCTGCGCCTTCGCGCCCCCGCCCCCGCGCGTCGAGCTTTGCCCCGCGCCCTCCATCGAACGCGAGGCCGACGAAATCGCGCGCCGCATCCTGGAACACGCCGCCGCCGGCCGCCCCTTCCGCGAAATGGGTGTCATCGTGCGCACCCCGGACCTCTATGAGCCCGTCCTGCGCGCCACACTCGACCGCTTCGGCATCCCGGCCCGCTTTTATTTCGATGCCGACCTCTCGCGCCACGCCCTCGTGCGCTATTTGACGGGAACCGTGGATGCCATGCTCGGCGGATGGGATCACGCCGAAACCTTGGCCGCCGTCCGTCTGGCGCCCGGGCTGGCTTGCGACGAATTCGATTTTGCCGTGCGCGAAACCATCCCCGGCCGCGGCTTGGCCGCCCTGCTGAACCTCGCCGCTCCTGGCCCGCCCGCCGTCTCCCACTGGCTGCGATCCGTCGAAAGCCTCGAAGGCTGGCGGACGCTCTCTACTCTCCCCGCCGATTGGGCCGCGCGCCTGCGCCATCTCCACGAACTGTGTAAGCCGCCGCGGCCCGAACCCGGCAGCCATGAACTGGCCGTCTTCGCCCGCGCCCACGCCGCCGCCCTCGAGCTATTCGACGGCGCCCTGGATCAGGCAGCCGCGGCGCTGGGCGACCGTCCCGTTCCCTTGGAAGCATTCTGGCGCACCGCCAAAACCGTCCTCCGCCTCACCCCCTTGCGCGTGGAAGACGGGCGTCGCAACGTCGTTCACGTCCTGGGCGCGCACGAGGCCCGCCAATGGCGGCTGCCGGTAGTCTTCGTCTGCGGATTGGTAGAAAAGCAGTTCCCCAAGTTCCATACCCAGGATCCCTTCTTTCCCGAAAACGCCCGCGCGCAGTTGAAGCAGGCGGGCATCCGCCTGCGTACCGCCGCCGATTTCGAAGCCGAAGAGCGCTTCCTCTTCGATTCGGCCATCGCCCGCGCCACTCAATCGCTCACTCTGACTTACCCGCAGTCCGATGCCCGCGGCCAGCAGAATCTGCCGTCCTTGTACCTGGAGGATCTCGCCGCGCAACCTGCCGCCTGGAAGTCGGTGCTGCCACAGCCCGCGGTCGAGGACAGGGAACCGCGCCCGCCCGCTCAGATCTCCAGCCTCGATCTGCTGGAGGCTTTGGCAGCCCGCCACCGCGCTTTCCGCCCCACCGGGCTCGAAGCCTATCTGCAGTGTGCCTTCCTGTTCTTCGGCCGCCACACCCTCCATCTACGTGGAGCCCCGCTGCGTCCCGAGAAACGCCTCGATTTCCTGACGCAAGGCTCCATCGTGCACGCCGTGCTCGCCGCCTGCGTCCAAAACCCGCGCCCGCTCGACCAGGTCTTCGATGAGATCTTTACCCGCCTCGTCGAAAAGCGCCACGTGCCGCCCGGCTACCGCACCGAAGCTTCCCGCGAGCGCATGCTCACCGACGTGCGCGCGCTCACTGAAGATCCCGAGTGGAACCCGGAGCACTCCGAAATCCGCACCGAGCAGGATTTCCACTATGTGCTCGGCGCGGACCTGCAGATCGACGGCCGCATCGATCGCATCGACGTCGCCCCCGATGGCGGCGCCTTCGTGATCGACTATAAATATAGCGGCGCGCTGAACACCCGGAATCTTGACGACAACGAGAATCTGCTCCAGCCGCAGCTCTACCTCCTGGCCCTCCAGCGCTTCTTCCAATTGCGCCCCGAAGGCATGTCTTATTGGGGTTTCAAGCGCGGCGTGGTACGCACTCCCTGGGCCCGCTTTGAACCGTCTCAGTCCATCGAAACGGCACTCCGCATCGTGGGCGAGATCCGCGCCGGCCGCGTCGAGCCGCACCCCGCCGATCCCGCCAAGTGCCGGTTCTGCGATTTTCGCGACGTCTGCCGCTTCGCCGCTGCCGCCCCCGCCCTCGCCGAAGGAGCCGCCTCGTGGGATTGACCCCCCGCCAGTTGGACGCCGTCGCCGTCGAGCAGCCCCCCCGCGACACTTGCGTGGTGGCCGGGCCCGGCTCCGGCAAGACCACCGTGCTGGTCGAGTACTTCAAGCGTTTGGTGGAAAGCGGCGTCGATCCGCTGCGCATCCTGGCCATCACCTTCACCGACAAAGCCGCCAACAACATGCGCGACAAGCTCGCCCAGGCCTTTCGCGAGCGCGCCGCCATCCGCGGCAAGCTGGAGCGCGCCTACGTCTCCACCGTGCATGGATTCTGCGCCCGCCTGCTCAAAGAGAACGCAGTGTTCGCGGGTCTCGATCCCGAGTTCTACGTCATGGACGAGCGCGAATCGGCGCGCGAACAGCGCCGCGCCATCGATGAAGCGCTCGACCGCATGTTCCAGGAGCGCCCCGATCGCATGCGCGCGCTCATGCGCGGATTGGCCGCCTTCGATATCGGCGCGGAAGTGCTCGACGCCTACGATGCCATTCGCGCGGCCGGCGTCAAGGTCGCCGCTCTGTCCGCGTTTGAGCCGCCTCCCGCCCCGCATATCGCGGCTTCGCTCGCGGAAGTTCAAACCCTCCGCCCGCCGCCCGCCTGGAGCTTCGATCAACTGGCTCACCTGGATGAAGCGCGCGATTGGGCCGCCCGCATCGCCGCGGCCCTGCCCGCCGGCCCCGCGGCCACCTTGCGCGCCATCCGCTCGTTCACCTGCAAGCTGACTAAGTTGAGACGCGGCAGCCGCGTGTACGACGTGCTCAAATCCCTGAAGGACGATCTGCTTCCCTCCCTGGAATACTCCCTAATCGCCGCCTATTACGCGCACGAACGCGCCATCATCCTCGAATTGTCCGCCCGCTTCGATGCCCTCTATCGCGAGCGCAAGCGCCAATTGAGCGGCCTCGATTACGACGACCTGGAAGAAAGCGCCGTGCGCTTGCTGGAAGAACATCCCGCCGTCCAACGCCGCCTGCAAAACCAGTTCGACCAGGTGCTCATGGATGAGTTCCAGGATACCAACGGCCGGCAGGCGCGCCTTCTCGTGTTGGTCCGCCCGCCGGACCGCTTCTACGCCGTTGGCGATATCAACCAGTCCATCTACGGCTTCCGCCACGCCGAGCCGCGCGTATTCGCCGCCTACCGGGATATCGTCGAACAGACTGGCGGGCGCCTGGTGCAGTTGGTGGAGAACTTCCGCAGCCGCCCGGAAATTCTGCGCGCCGTCGAGACCGTCGCCGCCGGCGCCGAAGGCGTCGAGACCCGCCCGCTCGTGGCCGGTCTGCCGTTTCCCGCCAAGACCGCACCGTCCGTGGAACTCTGGGCCGCGGCCACTCCGGAGTTGGAGGCACAGTGGGTGGCCGCCCGCATCCTGCAAATGGAAGGCAGCTTGCCCTTGCATGAAAGGGTCGCCGGCTTCCGCGATTTCGCCGTGTTGGTGCGCAATTCCGAAGTGCTCCCCACGTTCACCGATGCCTTCGACCAGTCGGGCATCCCTTACTTGGTGAATCGCGGCAAGGGCTTCTACGACACGCGCGAAGTCGTGGATATGATGTATCTCCTGCGCGTGCTCGTCAATCCCCGCGACGAGATCGGCTTGGCGGCCGTGCTGCGATCGCCCTTCGTCGCGGCTTCCGACGAAGCTCTCTTGCGCCTCCATCTGCTCGGAAATATCGGCAGTGCCTTGGAAGCGTTGCCGCCCGATGCCCTGGCCGCTTTTGCGCCGGACGACGCGCTGAAGCTCACGCGCTTCCGCGGTCAATTGGCCCGCTGGCGCGCCACCCGCGACTCCGTCCCCATCGATCAGTTGCTCCTTCGCGCCATCGACGAGTCCGGCTACGAATGCGCGGCGGGAGCGCGCGGCATGGCGAATATCGAGAAGCTACTGGCGCAGGCCCGCGCCGCCGGCGCCCGCCAGTCGCTCGCCGAATTCGTTGAAGAAACCGAAATACTGCGCGAATCCAAGCCCCGCGAACCCGACGCCCCACCCGAGGATTCCGCCGACGCCGTCAAGATTATGACCGTCCACGCCGCCAAGGGCTTGGAGTTTCCGGTCGTCTTTCTGGCGGCTATGCACAAGGGCATCGATGCCAATCCCGGCGCGATTTCCTTTTCCCCTCGCATCGGCCTCGGCGCCCGCTGGTATCATCCGCTCTGCCGGGACGATCGCGACCCCTACGACGCCAAGGACGACGCCTTTCAGCACGCCATCCGCGATGAGCTCAAGCGCCGCGAAAAGGAAGAGGGCAACCGCCTGCTCTACGTGGCCATGACCCGCGCCGAAGAGCACCTCGCCATGTCCTATACGACGCATGGCAAGAAGCCCCAGAACTGGGCCGCCATCGTAGCGGAGCGTCTGCCGGTCCACGTGGTAGTCGCGCCGCCCCAGCCTCCCGCCCCGCGCCCGCGCGACGAGTCCGCCGTACCCATCCCACTCCTGCCCCGGCCCGCTCTCTCCGAACAGCACGACTCCCAGGCCACCGTCACCTCCCTGGCCCTCTTCAACGACTGCCCCCGCCGCTACTATTTGTCCCGCTATCTCGGCCTCGACGTGGGGCGGGCAATCATGCCCGCAGCCGCCTTTCAGGCGGCCGAGCCGGCAGGAAAGCCGGCTGCGGCCAGGATTGGCCGCCCCACAACTGACTTTTCGGCCGGCGAATTAGGTATTCAAGTTCATGCTCTGTTAGCCGGCGCGGAAGTAGCGTCCCCCCACCCCGAAGCCGCCCGCCTCGCCGATCTCTTCCGCCGCAGTCCCCTCGGCCGCCGCGCCGCCGCCGCTACCACCATCGAACGCGAATTCGATTTCCTGATGGAAATCGAAGACCTGGTCCTGCGCGGCCAGATCGACCTGTGGTTCGAAGACCGCGGCAAAACCATCCTGGTGGATTACAAAACCGATCGCGTCGCCGCCGCTGAAGTGTCCGCCCACGCCGAACATTACACCCTGCAGTTGCGCCTGTACGCGATGGCGTTGGAGCGTCTGACCGGCCGCCCGCCCGATGAAGCGTACCTCTATTTCCTGCAACCGAACATCCCCGTGCCCGTGGATCTGCGGCCCTCGCTCTTCGATTCCCCCGAGACCGTCGTGCGCGAGTTCCGCGACGCGCAGAACCGCCAACAGTTTCCCTTACATGAAGGCGCCCATTGCCGCGCCTGCCCGCATTTTGCCGGTCTGTGTCCCGCGCGGCTTACTTCTGAGCTTCCCGCTTCTCCCATCCCGGCTTGAAAAGCGGCAGGTAGTTCTCCTGCTGGTACGGATGCTTCAGAATCTCTTCGATGTTCAGGTCGATGCCCAGGCCCGGCCGGTCCGGCACTTCGATATATCCATCCACCTGGTGTACCGGATGCGTCACAATATCCCGCTCCCACGGTTCGTTGAATTCATCGAACAATTCGTGAATGAAGAAATTGGGAATGGAAGCGTTCAACTGCACGCAGGCCGCCGAGCAGACCGGCCCCTGCGCGCTGTGCGGCGCGATCATCCCGTAATGCGCGTCCACCATGTCCGCGATCTTGCGCGCCGCGAACAGCCCGCCCAGGTTCAGCGGCTCCGGCTGCAGGATATTCACCACATCGTGCTTCAGCAGTTCCGCGAACTGCTGCTTCGTCGAAAGGCTCTCGCCGGTCGCGATCGGCACCGGACTGCGCCGCGCCACTTCCACCATGGCCGGAATGTTGGTATGCGCCACCGGCTCTTCGAACCAGGTGGGCCGGAACTGGTGAATGGCTTCCGCGAACTCCACGGCCGTGGCCACGTTGAAACGGCAGTGCGCCTCGATCAGCAGGTCCACCGCCGGCCCCACTGCGTCCCGTACCGCCCGGATGATGTCCACGGCCAGATCGAAATCGTAACGCGAGAGATACCGCCAGCTCGAACCGAACGGATCGAACTTCAGCGCCGTATACCCCCGCGCCGCGACCAGTTTGGCCTTGGCGGCGAAGCTCTCCGGCGTCCGCGGGCCGCGATACCAGCCATTCGCGTACGCCCGCAGCTTCTCGTGGCACTGCCCGCCCCACAGGTTGTAGATCGGTTGATTGCAGGCCTTGCCGATGATATCCCACAACGCGATTTCGATGGCCGCCACCGCGCACATGTGGATCTGCGCGCCGTCCGTATACACATCGCGGATCAGCCGCTGCGAGATCGTCTCCACCTGAAAAGGATCCATCCCGATCGCCAGCGGCTTCAACTCGTGGATCGCGGCCTCCACCGTCTTCCCGAAACAGTTCACGGTGCCTTCCCCGACCCCGTGGATGCCTTCGTCGGTAGAAACCTTGGCAAACACCCAGTTCTTCCACGGGTTGCCGGCAATGTAAGTATCGATAGCGGTGATTCTCATGTAGGTGTACCTCTGAATCTTGCCCGGTCGTGCTCCGCGAGCACCTCCAGCCCACGTATTTCGAGCAGGTGACGCAATACGAATTTGTATTCCGCGCGTGGATCGGAAAGCGCTTTCCATTCCGCTTCATCCTGGCCTGTGAGCCATATGCGCACTCTGGTCATCATATCCGTGCGCTTGGTGCAAAGTTGCGCCCGCTGCAGGTCGCAAAGGCGGATCGTCTCGTTGGCCCGTCGCGATTGGGCTGCGTCGAGCTTGGGATGCGGCTCCAGTTTCCCGGTGTCCGGGTGAATCGAGAAGTACGGCTCGGGATCCTCCGCGTCCGGCTTCAAAACCGCGCCCTGATGGTCGTGCTCGCCCTTGGCGTTGTTGCACATCCGGCAAGCCGGCAAGAGATTGGTCCACTCGAACGCCAGATCGGGTGTGACCGTCTTGGCGACGTAGTGCTCCACCTCCGGGTATGTCGTCACTGCTAACGCGCTCTCGCAGAACACACACTTGCCATGCGCCATCTCACGTAACGCGGTTCGCAGAACCTGCTTGGCATGCGTCGTCGCCCAGTCGCGCCGAGGGTTGCTTTTCAGCGCCGCCTGGAAACGCGCCGTCCATTTCTTACTGTATTTGACAAGCTGCACCGGAGACGGCTGCGTCCGTGGCGTGTGCACCATGCTCGCCTACGCGCGCTTCCGCCGCTTGATCGGATGCGGTTTCCCTTCGGCTGCTGTCAGTGACCGCAGCACGCTATCGGGAATGGTCATGGGCGATGCCACGATGGAACGCAGTTCCTCGCTTCTTTCGGCAAGGGTAACGGTCAGCTCCTTGAGTCGCGATTTATCCCCAGTCGATAGCGCGCCGGCGGCTTCGCGCCTCTTGAGCGTGTTCCAATCGTCCAATTCGCGCTCGGTCTGGACGTCGAAGCGGCTATCGACTCCGAAAATCTCTTTCAATGTGGTGGTAACGGACTCTCCAATAGGAGAATCCACCGGAGGCCGCACGCTGGCGCGTCCTTCCGCGTCCAGGTCAAGAACGTGTACGCGAGAATTAGGACAGGACGAAATCACGAATGGCGAGTGCGACGTCACGAGTATCTGCACGTCCGGAAGCGCCTCGCGCATCGCGGGTAAGAGCTTGCGCTGCCACAACGGATGCAGGTGCGCATCCACCTCGTCGAGCAGCAGAACGCCAGGTTGTCTTTCTCCCACCTTGCCATCCCGCTCGAAGATATCTTGCCTCATCATGAAATCTGCGATCCACCCGACCGTACTGCGCACTCCGTCCGGCAACTGGGAGAAGTCTAAATTGCGGCCGAATGCCTTCAGCCGAGGTTGAAAGCTCGGCAGTTCTACCTCAAAAGAGACGTCCTCATCGTAGAGCAGCCGCAGAGCGTTCTCAAACCTCTCGATCGATCGTGCGTATTCGCCGTCCGGCTGCCGCCGGTCCCGTGCAATCGCGCGTTTGCTGTAAAGGCCCAACAGCCAGGATTGAACCAACTCGTTCTGCACCGTGCCCTCGAACGCAAGTGCGTTCTCATGAGCCGTGGCAAGCCGCTTGGTGAGGTCGATATTGTCGATGTGACGGAGTGCTCTCGATGGGGAATACGCCGCGATATTCAACGTAATCGCAGGATACGAGTTGATGCTTCCCAGCCAGGCCATCCGCGTGACGCCCCCGGAAACCTCCATAACCTGGGTCACGAACAGACGCGCGTCGCAGCCGGTGGCCGCCCACAGCGCTTTAGCCCATTCTTCCGCCTCGCCGGCCGGCCCCATATAGCAGCCGATCACATAGACGGGCCAGGGAGCGGTCTTGATCGCCAGCAAAGCGCCTGAGCGCGCATGTCCGGCCGTCAAATGCGCCCATTGGTCATGCGCGAATCCAGCCATCCGGACGTCCATCACCCACGCCAGAGTCCGCAACACCGTGGACTTCCCCGACCCATTGACCCCAGCGAAAATATGCGGCCCCAGATGCGGGTTGCCCTTGCCGTCCGACAGGTCGATGTCGAGCCGTTCGAACGGCCCAACTCCTTCCGCAATCAGGCGCAACAAAGGCATTTCTCTATCATATCCCGTCGCGCGCGGACCGCTTGTTATACTGGGTTTTTCATGCTACGAGTTCGCTTCGCGCCGTCTCCCACCGGCTTTCTCCATATCGGTAGCGCGCGCACGTTCATCTTCAACTGGCTCTACGCGCGCCATAACGGCGGCGCCATGATCCTGCGCATCGACGATACCGATGTGGAGCGCAATACCCAGGCCTCCCTCGATTCCATCTTCGCCGGCCTCCACTGGCTCGATCTCGCATGGGACGAGCAGTATCGTCAGTCCGAGCGCCTGGCCGTCCATCAGTCCGCTGCGCAGGCCATCTTCGACAAGGGCATGGCTTACCGCGACTTCACTCCCGCCGAAGCCGGCGCCGCCGATGCGCCGCGCGCCGAAGGCACGTGGCTCTTCAACCCCGGCATGCGCGATCTCTCCCCTGCCGAGAGCGGCCGGCGCGCCGCCGCTGGCGAACCCTTCGTGCTGCGCTTCCGCGTGCCGCGCGGCCATCCCGCCGACGTCTGCTTTCGCGACGCGGTCTACGGCGAACAGGTCAAATCCACCGCCGATATCGAAGACTTCGCGCTCCTGCGCAGCAACGGCATGCCGACTTATCACCTGGCTTCCTGCGCGGACGATGCCGACCTGCGCATCAGCCACATCATTCGCGGCCAGGACCATCTCACCAACACGTTCAAGCACGTGCTCATCTTCGAAGCCGCCGGCGCCGCTCCGCCCGAATTCGCGCACCTCCCGCTGCTGATCGCGCCCGATGGCGCCAAGCTTTCCAAGCGCCGCCATGGTCCCGTAGTCAGCGTCACTACCTATCGCGATAGCGGGTTCCTGCCCCAGGCTTTCGTCAATTTCCTCTGTCTCCTGGGCTGGTCCCCGAAAGACGATCGCGAATGCATGAGCCGCCAGGCGCTCACCGATGCGTTTTCCTTCGAAGGCATCAACCGCAGCAACGCGGTCGTAAATTTCACCGAAGAAGACCCGCTCGATCCGAAAGCCCTCTGGCTGAACGCGGAGCACATCCGCGCGCTGCCCGTCGAGGATCTGACCGATCGCCTGCTGCCCGTCGTGAACGCTGCCGGCTTCCCTGTGGACCGCGCCCGGATGCTGCGCATCACTCCGCTCATCCAGGAGCGCATCAAGCTTTTGCGGGACGTGCTCACCGTCGCGGATTTCTTCTTTATCGATCAGTTGCCGCCGTATGACAGCGCCGAGTTGATCCCCCAGAAAGGCGATGCCGCCATGGCGCTGAAGGCGTTGCAACATGGCTGCGAGGTGCTGGCCACCGCCGGATTCACGCACGATGGATTGGAGCAGGCGCTGCGCTCCGCCGCCGGCGCCTTGGGAATCAAGACCGGCCAGATGTTTCAACCCATTCGCGTAGCCGTCTGCGGGCGCAAGAACGCGCCGCCGCTCTTTGCGACCCTCGAGGTGCTCGGCCGTGACACCTCCCTCGCGCGCATCGACCAGGCGATCCATAAGTTGCAGTAGGAGTTTCCCGAAATCTATGACCCCGACCCCAGGCCCTTCGAACTTCGTTCGCGATATCGTCATCGCGGACTTAGAGACCAATAAGTACGGCGGCCGCGTGCATACGCGCTTCCCGCCCGAGCCGAACGGCTATCTGCACATCGGCCACGCCAAGTCCATCAATCTCAACTTCGGCCTCGCCGCGGAGTTCGGCGGCAAGTGCAACCTGCGCTTCGACGATACCAATCCCTCGAAGGAAGAGACCGAGTATGTCGATTCCATCGTCAAGGATGTCCGCTGGCTCGGAGGCGACTGGGAAGACCGCTTATTCTACGCGTCCGACTACTTCGGCCAGTTATACGAATGGGCCGTGCAACTCATCAAATCCGGAAACGCCTATGTTTGCGACCTCAGCGGCGACCAGGTGCGCGAATACCGCGGAACGCTGACCGAGCCCGGCAAGGAAAGCCCCTGGCGTAACCGTTCCATCGCGGAGAACCTGGATCTGTTCGAGCGCATGCGCGCCGGCGAATTTCCGGACGGTTTCCGCACCCTGCGCGCCAGAATCGACATGGGCTCGAAAAACCTGAACATGCGCGATCCGGTGATGTATCGCATTGTGCACGCCGAACATCACCGCACCGGCGACAGGTGGTGTATCTATCCCATGTACGATTTCACGCATGGCCAGTCCGATTCGATCGAGCGCATCACCCACTCCGTCTGCACCCTGGAGTTTGAGGATCATCGCCCGCTCTATGACTGGTATGTCGAGCAGTTAGGTATCTATCACCCGCAGCAGATCGAATTCGACCGGCTTAACCTCACTTACACGCTGTTAAGCAAGCGCAAGCTCCTCACCTTGGTGCAGGATGGGCACGTGACCGGTTGGGACGATCCCCGCATGCCCACGATCTCCGGCATCCGCCGGCGCGGCTACACCCCCGAAGCCCTGCGCAACTTCTGCAATTCGATCGGCGTCTCCAAGACCAACGGCACCATCGAACTGGCCTTGTTGGAGCACTTCCTGCGCGAAGATTTGAACAAACGGGTGCCGCGCGTGATGGCCGTCCTGCGGCCGCTGCGCGTGGTCATCGATAACTATCCCGACGGCCTGGTCGAGGAGGTAGAGGCCGTCAACAACCCTGAAGACGCCGCCATGGGTACCCGCAAAGTGCCCTTCTCGAAGGTGCTCTACATCGAGCGGGACGACTTTAAGGAAGTGCCGCCCAAGCAGTTCTACCGCCTGTCTCCGGGCCGCGAAGTGCGCCTGCGTTATGGCTACTTCATCAAGTGTTCTAGCGTGGTGAAAGACGAAAAGACTGGCGAACCGGTCGAGATCCACTGCACTTACGATCCAGCCACCCGCGGCGGTAACGCCCCGGATGGGCGCAAAGTGAAATCCACCATTCATTGGGTTTCCGCCAGGCATGCCATCGACGCGCAGGTGCGTTTGTACGAGAATCTATTCACCCGCGAAGATCCCAACGAAACCGACGAAGGCGAGAACTTCACGGCGAATCTGAATCCGCGCTCGCTGGAAGTGTTGGCCGCGGCGAAGCTGGAGCCTTCCTTGCGCGATGCCGTGGAAGGCGGCCGCTATCAGTTTGAGCGCCTGGGTTACTTCTGCGTCGATCCGGATTCCGCGCCGGGTAAGCTGGTCTTCAACCGCACCGTGGCGCTGCGGGATTCTTACGCCAGGATCGAAAAGGCCCAGCAAGGCGGGCAGAAACAGAAATGAACATCCTGGGAATCGGCGGCATCCTGGGCGATGCCGCGTCGGCCATTTTGAAAGACGGCTGTCTCGCCGCGGCCATCGAGGAGTCCAAACTGAGCCGGCACGGGCTCAAAGCCGGCGCGCACTCCGGCAACGCGGAACTGCCGGAGCAAGCCATCGCGGCGTGTCTCTCGCTGGCGGATGTCGCCCCGGAGCAGGTGGATGCCGTGGCCATCGTGCGCCCCGTCGCCGCCGGACCGGAAGCCTCGCTCCACCTGCAATTGCGCGCGCGTTTTCCCAATAGCCGCATCGTCGTGGTGGAGCATCACGCCGCGCACGCCGCCTCGGCATACTACCCGTCGCCATTCGACGATGCCACCGTGCTCACGCTCGATCGCGCCGGCGACTTCCGCTGCGGCACCCGCTGGCGCGCGTCGGGCACCCAGCTTTCGCTCGACCGCGAGCTATATTACCCTGACTCGCTCGGCGACCTATACGGCCGCGTGACCGAGTTACTCGGCTTCCATGCCAATCTGGAAGAACACAAAGTACAATGGCTCTCGGCGGCGTCTGACGGGGACGACGAGCGATTTCGCGACCTGTTCCTCGAAATCATGCCCATGCGCGACGGCGAATGGCCCCGCCTGGATCGTTCGTTCTTCGATGCCGAGCGCCTCACCCATGGCGGTTTCAGCGCCCGCTTCTACGAACGGCTCGGCCTCGAGGATGGCGCCGCGGTGCCGGAAGACTTGCGGGCTTCGCTCGCCGCCGGCATCCAGCGCGCGGTCGAGTATACCGTAATCCGTATGGCGGGAACGGGACAGCGCCTGTGCTTCGCCGGCGGCTTGGGATTGAACGCGCTCCTGGTCTCCGCGCTGGAGCGCTCCCCGTTTCAGGAAGTCTTCGTGCAGCCGGCGGCCGGAAATGCGGGCACCGCGCTCGGCGCCGTGCTGCACGCCTGGCACGCGGTCTACAACAAAACCCAACGCGTCCGCCTCGATAATCTTTATCTCGGCCCCAGCTATACGGCCGAGGAAATCAAGCGTGTGCTCGAAAACTGTAAGCTCCGCTTCCGCTACATCCTGACCGTCGAAGAGACCATCGAGACGGCTATCGCGCAGCTCTCCGAGAATCGCATCGTAGCCTGGATGCACGGACGCATGGAATTCGGACCTCGCGCCCTGGGCAACCGCAGCATCCTGGCGTCGCCGCTCGATCCCTACGCCGCCGAAAACCTGAACGCCTTTATCAAGCATCGCGAACCGTTCCGCAAGTTCGCGGCCTCGGTGCCCGCAGAGCTCGCCGGCGAATACTTCGAGTGCGGCCCCAACGCGCGATTTCTGGCCACTGCCGGCCGGGTCCGCCCCCAGTATCGCGGCCGCTTTTCGAGCGCCGTCCTGAACGGCGATCTGGTCCGTGTGCATACCGTTTCGCGGCACGATAACCCGCTCTACTGGAAGCTGCTGCATGCCGCCGGACAGGCGACCGGCCTGCCGGTGCTCTACAATACTTCCTTCAACTTGTTCAGCGAGCCCCTGGTGTGTACCCCGCGCGATGCCGTGCGCAGCTTCTACTCTTCCGGAATCGACGCCATGTTTATCGGCAATTTCTTCCTGCAAAAGTGACATCTTCCATGCGTTCCATCTTGGTCTGCCTGCTCGGCGTGCCCCTTCTCGTGGCCCAGTCGCCTGACGAGAAGGAAGATCTGAAAAACCCGCTGGCGGGGCAGGCCGATGCCATTGCCGCGGGCCGGAAACTCTATCTGGAGGGCTGCAGCGGCTGCCACGGTCCCACCGCCGAAGGGGGCCGCGGTCCCAACCTGGCGCAAGGCGATCGGATCCGCGGAGCTACCAACAGGCAGCTCGTTTCCGTCATTGCGGAAGGCGTGAAAGGTTCCGATATGCCGCCCTCCGGCCTTCCAGCCGATAAAATTTGGCAGGTCGTAACCTATTTGCGCAACCTCACGGCCGTGGCGTTCGACAGCGTGGTTCCGGGCGACGCGGCCGCCGGCAGCGCCCTGTTCTTCGGGAATGCCGGCTGCTCCCAGTGCCACTCCATTCGCGGCCGCGGCGGCTTTCCGGGCCCCGACCTCACCAACATCGGCCGCATGCGCTCCTTCCGGCAATTGCGCGATTCGCTGCTCGATCCCGATGCCCAAATCGCCGATGGCTACGGCGCGGTCACCGTCATCACGAAGTCCGGCCGTAACATTGCCGGCGTAGCTCGCGACAACACCAATTACGCCATCCAGATTCTCGATGCGCAGGGTGAAATCCATCGCTTGCTGAAGGCCGATTTGCAAAGCTTGGTCTTACACAAAGGCTCGCTGATGCCGGGCGATTTCAAGCAGCGCCTCAGTTCGGCCGACGTCGAAAACCTCCTCGCCTTCCTGGGTCGCCAGTCCCTCCGCCAGGAAGGCGCAGCCGTCGCAGCCCCCGTGCCGCCGCTCTCCACCGGCGCCACTTACCCGCTCATTCGCCAAGGCGCCGGAGCCAACTGGCTGACTTACGCCGGCGATTACGCCGGACACCGTCATAGTCCGCTCTCTCAGATCGCTGCGCATAACGTGTCGTCGCTGGTCTCCGCATGGGTCTACCACGTCGATGGCGCCACTCACCTCGAAGCCACGCCCCTGGTGTACGACGGCATCATGTACATGACCAATGGCAATGAAGTGCATGCCTTGGATGCTCGCACCGGGCGCCCCATCTGGCGTTACCGCGACGAACTGGCCAAGCGTAGCGACGTGAATCGCGGCGTCGCCATTCTGGGCGACAGCGTTTTCTTCGCCACCAGCGATGCCCACCTCGTAGCGCTCAACCGCAAGACCGGCGGCGGCTTGTGGGATCGCGAGTTTGCCGACACCAGCCGCGGCGCCTTCGCCACCATGGCGCCCATGGCCGTGAAGGATCGCGTCATCGTGGGCGTATCCGGCGGCGAGACCGGCGTACGCGGATTCGTCGCGGCGTACTCCGCGGCTACCGGCGCCGAGCTATGGCGCTTCTGGACGGTGCCCGCCAAGGGTGAACCCGGAGCCGAAACTTGGGGCGAACTCGGTCCCGAATGG
>JBEKIM010000132.1:0-15419 GCA_050011755.1 Bryobacteraceae bacterium
GAGAGAATCGCTTTTGACGTATGCAGATTATGAACAAGTGTGCAAGAATTGTACCCCTTTGCCGACAAAGCTAGTGCCATCCGATGCCTGGCGCACGGTCTTAGCGTGCCGGCGGGACTTCGAAATCCCTACTAACTTGGAAGAAATCGCCCTTGTGACGCCGGTTCGTGAGAGACAACGGATAGGGCGAGCCGCTATCCTTTGATTAATGCCGGGCGACGTTGAGGTTGACGACTTCCTTTTGCACGCCTCCCATGATCTGAGGACCGCTCTGCGCGCCATCCGCGTGCACACCGATCTGCTTCTGAAGGGCCACCAGGCGGCCGCGGTGCCCGGGCTCGAAGAGCGGCTGGGCTTCATTGTCGACGGCGCCCGGAAGATCGATTTGCTGGCCGATGGCATCGCCAGCTATGCCATCGCTCTGCAAATCCAGAAGGATCTCTTCCAGCCCGCTCCTCTGGACGTGCTGTTTCGCGCGGTACTGGCCAAGCTGGACAAGGAGTTGCAGGCCAATGCCGCCAGCGTGACGCACGACAAGCTGCCGCGCGTTTCAGGGGCTCCCGACCGGCTGATGGAAGTCTTTGAGAACCTGCTCCAAAACGCGCTTCGACATCGCGGTCCGGCCCCTCCGCAGATCCGGATCCATGTCGAAAGACGAGCCGAGGAGTGGCTCTTTTCCGTCCGCGACAATGGACCCGGCGTGCAGCCGGCCTACCTGGAGAGCATCTTCCGGCCATTCGTGCGGCTGCAGGGAAATCGCAAGCCAGGTCCGGGTCTGGGGCTGGCGATTTGCCGGACAATCCTGGAGCGGCACGGCGGCCGGATTTGGGCCGAATCCACAGACAGCGGGGCTGTGTTTCTGTTCACTCTGCCGGCCGAGTGACGGCCGGCGCGCCGGTCATTCCCCCGCGCCAACTCCCTGCGCATTCTTGCCTTCAAAGGAGCGCAGTTTGCCGTGCAGGGTGCGCAGGCAGATCCCCAGCACCTTCGCCGCGCGGCGCTTGTTATTGCTCGTGTGTCTTAACACCAGGCGGATGTAAGCTTCTTCCACTTCGCGCATCTGCGCGCCCGCGCGAATGGTGAGGACATCCTCGGCCGGTGTGGTCGTCTGCGGCGGGAGGGACGGGGGCGGCGGCTGGGGCGCGAAAGAGCCCGGGAGATGTTGCAACTGGATTTCACCTCTGCCCGCGACTATGATGGCGCGTTCGAGCACGTTGCGCAGCTCGCGCACGTTGCCGGGCCACGCACTGGCATTGAAGCGGGCCAGCACCTCGGGACTCAAATGAGTAACCCGGCACTCGTGTTTCTGATTCAGGTCTCCGATCAGCGCCGCGGCGATCGAGGGAATGTCCTGCTTGCGTTCGCGCAGCGGCGGCAGCGATATGTGGAACACGTTAAGGCGGTAGTAGAGATCCTCACGCAGGTGTTTGTCCTCAATGGCTTTTTCGGGGGAGCGGTTAGTGGCCGCCAGCACGCGCACCGAAATCGGAATATCCGAGGAGCCACCCAGCCGCCGGACCTTGGACTCCTCAATCACCCGTAATAGCTTCGCTTGCGTGGCGATCGGCATCTCGCCGATCTCATCGAGCAGCAGCGTGCCGTTCTGGGCGAGCTCGAAACATCCCACGCTGCGCGCCGCCGCCCCCGTGAATGCCCCTTTTTCGTGACCGAAAAGCTCGCTTTCCACGAGACTCTCCGGTAGCGCGGCGCAATTAATAGCCACGAAGGGGCCGCCGCAGCGCGGGCTCAGGCGATGAATCGCCCGCGCCACCAGCTCTTTTCCCGTCCCGCTTTCACCGGTGATCAGGACCGATGCAGTGGTGGGCGCCACTTGCCGGATTAGGGAGAACACCTCCTTCATGGGCGACGAATCGCCCACCATATCGCCCATTACGCCCTGATAGCTGAGCTGGCGGCTGAGGTGTTCGGTCTCCTCGACAAGGCGGCTTTGCTGAATCGCGCGTTCCAAAAGAGCACGCATCACTCCGGGCTGTACCGGCTTTTCGAGAAACCAAAAGGCCTTGAGGTCGTGCACGATGGAAATGGCGCGATCGATGCTTCCGAACGCCGTAAGAACCACCGTAGGCGTGCGATCGCCGTGTGCGCCGAGTTCCTTCAGGAGTTCGATGCCGTCCATGCCTGGCATCATTAAGTCCGTCAGGATCACCTTGGCTGGAAAAGAGCCCAGCTTTTCAAGCGCCTCCCGGCCATCCGCTGCCGTGACCACCTGGAAGCCGAAAGCCGAGACCATTTCAGCCAAATCGAATCGCTCGGACGGATCGTCTTCCACTACCAATACTTGAGCGGACATTCCTAAAATCCCATCGCTTTGGCCCATTTTAACGCGATGCACCTCGTAATCGAAAGTTACCGCACTTAGCGGCGAACAATTCTTGCACGCCGAGGACCGATCCTGCATAGCAGGCCCGGCAATTTCGAATCGCTTCGGACTATGCTTTGGGAAATTGAGCATGGCACGCAGATTGCCTGCCCACGTGTATAGAGGAAACGCCCGATGCAGCGGGCGGCGGAAACAGGAGACATGCTTGAGATTGAATGCTTAGCCGGCCTACGCGGCAGGGCTCCCGCACACACCTTGGTATCGGTGGGCGAGAGACAGCGGATGGCAATCGTTCACTTTCTGTACCGGATGATACAGGACCGGCAGGTTGCCGAAGAACTCGCCATGGAAGTGTTTGAGCGAGTGTGCCGTCCAGGCCCGGACAGTGCTCCACAGGTAACGACCCGCTTGTTTCGCGTGGCTGTGGATTTGGCATTGCAAGAGCTGCCCGATCGGCAAAGCCCGCCTTCGCCCGGGTGCGCCGGCGATGTCTGCGAAGAGGCGAGACGCGTGGTGGCCGGCATGCCGGGTAAGCAGCGCGCCGCAGTGTTGCTGCACAAGTACCATCAGATGGACTGCGGGCAGATCGCCAGGATCTTGGGTTGTTCCGAAGCCGCTGCCAGATTATTACTTCTGGCCGCGTACGATCTTCTTCGCGGGCGCTTGGCCCTATACGAAACAGCCCGAGATCTGGACTATACCGCACAATAGACCAACACCTTGGTCCGAGGATTGCAATAACAAATGCGTCTCAGAAAAGCCGTGGATTCGGTAGGAGTGAAATCACCAAGTGTTTGATACCGCCATCGAAGTCCATCGGCTGCTGGCTTCTATTGTCGAGTCCTCCGACGACGCGATTATCAGCAAAGACCTGCGGGGCATCGTTACAAGCTGGAACAAGGGTGCCGAACGAATTTTTGGTTATTCCGCGGAAGAGGTCATCGGCAAACCCATCTCGATTCTCGCTCCTCCCGGGCGCATTGATGAAATGCCCGTTATCCTCGAAGAAATCAAACAGGGCCGCCGCGTGGACCATTTCGAGACGGTTCGGCAAACCAAGCAGGGGCATCTCCTAAACATTTCCTTAACCGTCTCTCCCATTCGCGACGTCCACGGCTCGATCGTGGGCGCCTCGAAGATTGCCCGCGATATCACCGAACGAAAGCTCGCGGAGCAGACGCTGGCCGAGCAGGCGGAACGCCTGGCGCGGGCGAATGCCGATTTGGAGCAATTCGGCTACGTCGCGGCACACGATCTGCAGGAGCCGCTGCGGGGCATCTCGGCCATGAGCGAACTACTACAGCGGCGCTACGGCGCGAAGCTCGACGCGGGAGCCAATGAACTGATCGGCCATATCGTGTCCTCGGCCGAGCGCATGCGGAACCTGATCGGCGACCTTCTTAAATATTCAAAAACCGTCAACTCGGGCGACATTCCGTTTACTAGCGTGGCCACGCGCTCAGCCGTGGACTGGGCCGCCAACAACCTGGAGCACGCCATTGAGGAGAGCGCGGCGGTGCTGGAGATCGGCAAGCTGCCCGAAGTTCAGGGCGACATTGTCAATCTCGTCCAATTGTTCCAAAATCTGATGGGCAATGCCATTAAGTATCGCGGGCCCCGCGCCCCGCGGATCCAGATATCGGCCTCCCCGCAAGGCCGCCGGTGGGTATTCTCGGTAGCCGACAACGGCATCGGTATCGCGCCCGCCTACCATAAAATGATTTTCGGGGTTTTTAAACGATTGCACGGCGGGGAGTATCAAGGCACCGGAATCGGACTGGCCCTTTGCCGCGGAATCGTGGAGAGGCACGGCGGCAGGATCTGGGTGGAATCGGAACCGGGCTGCGGAGCGATATTCAAGTTCACGGTTCCCAGGGAGGCGTGCTGATGGCCGGACCCGGTCCCGTACGCATTATTATCGCGGAGGATAGCGGCGCGGACGTGATTCTCATCGAGGAGACTCTGCGCGTAGCGGGGCTGGAGGTCGATCTGAAAGTATTTCCAGATGGCGAAGAGTGCGCGTGCTACTTGAAAACCAATGAGGAACTGCCCGCTGCCATCATTTTGGATCTGAATTTACCGCGGCTGGATGGTTTCGAACTGCTGCGCTTGGTGCGTGGCGAGCCGAAATACGCCGCTGTGCCGGTGGCTGTCCTCACCTCCTCCAAACTCACCCAGGACCGGCAAAAGTCGCTGGATCTGGGTGCGAACGCCTTCATCACGAAACCTGCCACACTCGATAGCTTCGTGGAAACGGTGGGATCCGCGATTCACGACCTTTTGAGAGCCGGCCGGCCTTCGCGGTAGCCGGCTTCGGGCGTCGGCGCGTAGAAGCGGAAGCTAGATATAATGGAACCCCCTAGGAGACCAGAACATTGCTCGATACAGGAAATCGCTTGCACGAAATCATTCGCAAAGACGAGGAAGGCCTGCTGAAGGATTGGATCGCTCTGCAGGCGAATACATCCGGCAGGAGAATGACCGCCGTTGAAGAAAAGCAGCTCCAAACGAATGCCGGCGAGTTTCTGGCCATGATGCGGCAGGCCAGCCAGGAAGGCGGCTACGACATCTCGAAACCCGAGTGGAGTGGGGTCCGCGATTTTCTGACGCAGCTCTCGGCCGCGCGCGCCAGGGCCGGATCTACGCCTGTGGAGACGGCCATGTTCGTCTTTTCGCTCAAAGAGCCGCTGTTCAACCGCTTGCGCCGTGAGTCGAAGGATGCCGAAACGCTGGCGGACGAGAGTTGGAAGGCCACGCTGCTCCTGGACCGTCTCGGCCTGCTTACGATGGAGGCCTTTCAAAAATCGCGGGAAGAAGTCATCGCGCGCCAGCAGCAGGAGCTGCTGGAGCTCTCGACGCCGGTCGTGCGTTTGTGGGATAACATCCTGGCGCTCCCGCTGATCGGCACTCTGGACAGCGCCCGAACACAGGTCGTGATGCAGAATCTGCTGGAGGCCATCGTCCAGACGCGCTCCGACATCGCGGTTATCGACATCACCGGCGTTCCCACGGTAGATACCCTGGTGGCGCAGCACCTATTGAAAACGGTTGCCGCGGCGCGGCTGATGGGGGCCGATTGCATCATCAGCGGGATCCGGCCGCAGATTGCGCAGACCATTATTCACTTGGGGGTAAACCTGGAGGATGTCACCACCAAGGCCACGCTGGCCGACGCCTTTGCCGTGGCCCTCAAGCGCACCGGTTATGGGGTGTTCCGCCTGAAGAACAGCGGCGGAAACGCGAGCCAGGAGGCCTGACCGCGTGGAACGGATTCCGATCCTGAAAATGGGGCAGTTCCTCCTGGTCACCATCCAGGTGGATATGCACGACCGCCTGGCCCTCACCCTGCAAGACGATCTGACCGAGCAGATCGTGAAATCGCGCGCGCACGGTGTGCTGATCGATATCTCCGCGCTCGAAATGGTGGACTCGTTTATCGGCCGGATGCTCAGCAACATTGCGAATATGGCGAGGCTGTTGGACGCCCAGACGGTGGTGGTGGGCATGCAGCCGTCGGTGGCGATCACGCTGGTCGAGTTGGGCCTGCCGATGAAGGGCATCCGTACCGCGCTGGACGTCGAAAAAGGCATGCAGACATTGCGGATGTATCTCGGTATGAACGATCACGGCCAGGACGGCGATGGAAGCGCAGAAATCTGAGACCCACGAAATTCGGACATCCCAAGACGTCGTGAGCGTCCGGCAGGCGGTCCGGCGGCTGGCCGTGGAGATGGGATTCAATTTGGTGGATCAGACTAAGATCGTCACCGCATCCAGCGAATTGGCACGCAACACGCTGGATTATGGAGGGGGCGGCAGCGCCACCATCCAATCGGTCCGCAACGGGTCGCGGCCCGGCCTGCGCATTATTTTTGAAGACGAAGGTCCCGGCATCCCCGACATCGCCCTGGCGTTGAAGGACGGATTTACCACCGGCGGGGGGATGGGGCTGGGGCTGGGGGGCGCCAAGCGCCTTTCGAGCGAGTTTGAGATCGATTCCGAGCCAGGGCATGGAACGCGCGTAACGATTCTAAGATGGAAGGGCCTCTAAGGAATGCCGGCATACATCGCCCGTATTGAAGACCCGAGCCAGATTGCGGAAGCGCGCCGGGAAGTGCGGCGGATCGCGCATGCTTTGGATTTCAACGAGCAGGCCGCCGAAAAAGCCGCCCTGGTCGTTACCGAAGCTTGCACCAACCTGCTGAAGCACGCGACGCGCGGGCAGGTCATCGCAGGGCAGGTTCCGGGATGTCGATTGCTCGAAATCCTGATCCTCGACAGTGGACCCGGGATGGCCGATGTGGAATCGTCCCGGCAGGACGGGCACAGCACTACCGGCACATCCGGCACGGGGCTGGGCGCCATCGGCCGCCTCTCTTCGTATTCGGAGATCTATTCGCGGCCAGGGCGCGGCACGGCCATTCTGGTGCGTCTTGCGGCGGAAGCGGGAATACCCTTGCAGCCCGCAAATACCGGCGCCGTGCAAGTGCCCAAGCCCGGCGAAGAAGTCTGCGGCGATCAGTGGGGCCAGACCGCCGTAGCGGGGCGGCGGGTTTTTTTGCTGGCCGACGGCTTGGGCCACGGAACCGATGCCGCAATCGCATCCACGGCCGCAGTCGATACCCTCTACAGGCATCCCGATCTGGCGCTGGTCGACTTGCTGGCCGCGGTCCACGATGCGCTGCGCCATACCCGGGGGGCCGCCGTGGCCATCGCGGAGATCGACGCGGAACGCGGAACGGTAGCCTTCGGCGGACTCGGAAATGTCTCGGGCATCGTTTTTTCCGGCGATGCTCCGCCGCGGCACATGGTATCGACCAACGGCACGGCCGGCGTGGAAGCCCGGCATATTCGAGAATTCCAGTATCCATATCCGGAGGGCGCCACGCTGGTCCTGCACTCGGACGGCATTTCGACGCATTGGAACCTCTTCGATTATCCGGGGCTGGCTGCGCATGACCCCGCCATCATCGCGGGTGTCGTCTATCGCGATTTTTCCCGTGGGAATGACGACGCTACCATTGTGGTGGCCAAGTAGGCGGTCCGATGGCAACCAGCGAACATGCCATGTCCGTCCCGATCCTCACCCTGAACATCCGCTCGGAACGTGACACTGTTGCGGCCCGCCAGCGCGCCCGCCAGATCGCGCGCCTGGCGGGCTTCGATGCGCAGGACCAGACACGCATCGCCACGGCCGTCTCGGAAATCGCGCGGAACGCTTTCCACTACGGCGGCGGAGGCAAGGTCGAATATGTCATGGAGGGCGGCGCGGTCCTGGAAGCGTTGACCATTAGCATCCTGGACCAGGGCGCCGGCATTCGAGACCTCGAGCGGATCCTGGAAGGGCGTTACCGGTCCTCCACCGGTATGGGAATGGGCATCACGGGCGCCCGCCGGCTGATGGACGAATTTGAAATCCAGTCCAGCCAACGCCACGGGACTACCGTCGTGATGCGGAAACACCTGCCGCGGCGGACCAGCGCGACGGCGCGCGAGGCGGCTGCCCGCATGGCGGAGGTGCTGGCCGCCGAGAAACCGGAAGATGCGTTCGCCGAGATTCAACTCCAAAACCAGGAACTGCTGCGCACGCTCGAAGAGCTGCGCAAACGGCAGGAAGAGCTGACCTTCCTGAATCGGGAGTTGCAAGACACCAACCGCGGCGTGGTGGCCTTGTATGCGGAGCTGGATGAAAAGGCCGATCACCTGCGCCGCGCCGACGAGCTGAAATCGAAGTTTCTGTCGAACATGAGTCACGAGTTCCGGTCGCCCCTCAATTCGATCCTGGCCCTGGCGGGTCTGCTGACCGATGAGGTGGATGGACCCTTGAACGCGGAACAACGGCAGCAGGTCAGCTTCATCAAAAAGGCCGCGGAAGACCTCTACGAACTGGTGAACGACCTGCTGGACCTGGCCAAGGTGGAGGCCGGCAAGGTGGAAGTGAAGCCGGTCGAATTCGAAGTGCAGGACCTCTTCGGCGCGCTGCGCGGCATGCTTCGCCCGCTATTCCTGAATCAGTCGGTGAATCTCGTTTTCGAACCGTCGCCGGAGGTGCCGAAGTTATATACCGACGAAGGAAAGATCTCCCAAATCCTGCGCAATTTCATCTCGAACGCTTTGAAGTTCACGGAACGCGGTGAGGTCCGGGTATCGGCCCAGACGGTGGACGGGGATCACATCAAGATATCGGTGGCGGACACCGGCATCGGCATCGCACCGGAAGACCAGGAGAGGATCTTTCAGGACTTCGCACAAGTGGAGAATCCCATCCAAAGGCGGGTAAGGGGAACTGGATTAGGCCTGCCGCTATCGCGAAAGCTGGCCCATCTGCTCGGCGGTGAAGTGCAGTTAACCAGCGCGCCGGGAGCGGGGTCGACATTTTCGGTGGTGCTTCCCATGTTTTATCGGGTGGCTCCGGAGGCCCCGGACAGCGGCCTGATGGACCTCGAAGCCGGCAGGCAACCCCTGCTGGTTGTCGAGAACAGCGACGAGGCGGTCCTGCTTTACGGCAGGTGGCTGAAGGACACCGACTTCCAGGTTGTCCGGGCCGCCACGGTAGCCGAGGCGCAAAGAAAGCTGGCCTCCTTCCGGCCGGCCTTGATTGTTCTCGATGTCATGTTGCGCGGCGAAGATAGCTGGGGTTTCCTGGTAAAGCTCAAGGAATCGCCCGCCACCAAAGACGTACCGGTGCTGTTGGTGACCACGCTCAACGATCCCCGTAGAGGCTACCAGTTGGGTGCCGACGGTTACCTGGTCAAGCCCGTCGAGCCGCAAAGGTTTCGCGACGAGTTGGTGCGTCTGACATCGAAAAGGTATCTCGATCGTGTCCTCATCATCGACGACAACGAGCGCGACCGCTACCTCCTGAAGCATCTGTTCCGTACCCTAAATGTCCCCGTCACGGAAGCATCCAGCGGCGTCGAGGGGCTGGCGAAGGCCCACGCGGAGGGTCCCCGCCTCATCTTCCTCGACCTGGTCATGCCTGAAATGAGCGGTTTCGAAGTCTTCAGGCATCTGCAGTCCGATCCGCGGACGAACGGCATCAAAGTAATTATCAATACGTCGATGCACCTGGCCGACACCGATCTGGAGCGGCTGCAGGGTGTCGCGGGGGTAATATCAAAGGAGTACCTGGCGCGTCCGGACGCGCTGGCCACGATCCGTGAGATACTCGACCATGCCGGGCTGCTGATACAGTAACCAACATCTGTTTTTATGCCGACGATCATCAACGTTGACGACTATGGGCCCGGGCGGTATGCGCGCACGAAAGTTCTTTCGCAGGCCGGCTTCGAAGTCAGGGAGGCCGCTACCGGGCAGGAGGCCTTGCGCCTGGCGTCGGAGTGTAAGCCGGGACTCGTGTTACTTGATATAAATCTGCCCGATTTGAGCGGTCTGGAAGTCTGCCGGCGCTTGAAGACCAATTCGCTAACCGCGGATGTCGTCGTGCTGCATCTGACCGCCTCGAAGACCTCTCCACGGGACATGGTCGCCGGTTTGGAAGGCGGCGCGGACAGCTATCTCACCGAACCCATCGAACCCGCCGTTCTGGTAGCTACCATCCGCGCGCTGCTGCGGGCCCGCCAGGCGGAGGTCGCGCTGCGCCGCTCCAACGAAGAGCTTCAGCAATTCGCCTACATGGTTTCGCATGAGCTGAACGAGCCTTTGCGGATGGTGGCGTCCTATACGCAGCTTCTGGCGAAGCAGTACTCGGGAAAGCTCGACCAGACGGCCGATGAGCACATCGCGATCACGGTATCCGCCGCCAAGCGCATGCAGTCTTTCGTGCAGGATGTGCTCAATTACTCATCGGCGGGCGCGCCGGACAGTGTCTTGGAACCCGTCTCGACCGAGGCAGTGCTGGCCACCGCCCTGTTTGAGATGCAACTGATCGTGCGCGAGTCCGGGGCAGTCGTCACCCACGATCCTTTACCAACGGTTCCGGGCAACGAAGCCAGGCTGGTCTCCCTGTTCGCCAACCTCATCGGCAATTCCATCAAATACCGCCGCGTGGAGACGCCCCACATCTACATTTCGGCGCGGAAACGGAACGGCTTCTGGCAGTTTGCATTCAAGGATAATGGCATCGGGATCGATCCCGAGTATTGGGACCGCATCTTCACGGTATTCAAGCGCCTGCATGGAAGGGAGTATCCCGGCAGCGGCGTGGGCCTGGCCCTCTGCAAGCGCATTGTGGAGAATCACGGCGGGGCCATCTGGGTGGAATCGGCGCCCGGCGAGGGGTCCACCTTCTACTTCACGATTCCCGAGCTTTCCATGAGCGTGGTGGCTTCCTCAATCTCATGACGCCGCGCGTGGCAGGCTGAAGAAGAAGGTACTTCCCAGGCCTAGCTGCGACTCGACCCAAATCCGGCCTCCGTGCTCTTCCACAATTTGCCGGGTAGTAGCCAGGCCGATGCCTGCCCCCCGGTAGTCTTCATTGTGAAGGCGCTTGAACACTCCGAAGATACGATCCCGGTATGCGGGATCGATGCCGATACCGTTGTCGCGCACGGAGAATATCCAGGTGTCGCCGGCTTCCGCCGCGGAAATGTGAACTTCCGGCCGCTGTTCACGCCGGAACTTGATCGCGTTTTCCAAGAGGCTCCGAAAGGCATATCCGATCTGATTCGGGTCGCCGTACACTTGCGGGAGTGGATCGTGGGTCACGACCGCGCCATTTTGGTCAATCGCGGGCTGCACCGACGCCCGGGCGGCGGTTAACAGCAAATCGGATTCGCAAAGCCGGCGCGCGCCTGGGGCGCCGGCCACCCGCAGATAGGTATTCAATCCGCCTACCAGATTCTGCAGACGTCCCACGGACGTCTGCAGGAAGCCGAACAGGGTTTCGGCCTCTTCGCCCAAAACACCCCTGTATTTCTTGACGATCAGTTCGGCCAGAGTTCCGATCTGATTTACCGGGCTGCTCAAATCGTGCAGTGCATCGGCATTCAGGCGGAGCCAACAGTCTTCAGAGGCTGTGCCCGGCGCGGTGCCGGCCAGACCCTTGAGTTGTGCGGGCGCGCCCATCACCCGCACGCCCCCTGCGAGGTTTCCGCAGCCACTACCGGCAGCAAAACCCGGAACCGGCTGCCTTTTCCGGGCGCGCTGTCAACCTGCACGCCGCCTCCCGTACTGCGTACGAATCCGTGCACCGCCGCCAGGCCGAGTCCCCGGCCCATGAATTTCGTGGTAAAGAAAGGATCGAAAGCCTTCTTTCGCGTCTCCTCATCCATGCCGCACCCGGTATCGCGGACTTCCAGCGCGACGTACTTGCCGGTGGTCGCGGACGGTCCGAATCCCCCACTGCGGATGGATTCTTCACCCACCTCCACCACGGCTGTATTCACCGATATCCGGCCCGAAGTCCCCTCCCCGATGGCCTCCACCGCGTTCAGCACCAGATCCACAATGGCTTGCCGCATATGCGTGGAATCGGTCCGTACCGGCGGCACGCACGGACTGCTTTGGATTTCCAGGCGCACCGTATCGGGTATGGCGTCCCGCACGCTGTCGCACGCGTCCTGAACGAGTTGCTCGACATCCGTCGGTTCCACCCGGAAAGTCGCCTTGCCCGCATAAGCCAACATGCGGCGGGTGAGTTCGGCGAGCCGCTCGCCGGCCAGCAGCACCTGGTCCAACATCTCATGGGCAGGGTGCCCGGGCGGTATGCTCTGCGCGGCGCAACTCGCCCCGCCCAGGACGCAGACCAGAAGATTATTGAAATCGTGGGCCACGCCGCCCGCCAGCCGGCCGATCCCCTTGAGTTTCTGCTCTTCGAATGTGGCCGTTTCAGCGCGCTTTTGATCCTCGATCTCGGTGCAGGTGCCCAGCCAGTTGGCAATCTCTCCGGATTGGGTCCGCAAAGGAACGGCCCGCACCAGGTGCCATCGGTGGCTGCCGTCGGATGCGCGCCTGAGCCGATGCTCGATCTCGAACGTAGCGCCCGACTGTATCGCGCGCTGCCAGGCAGTTCGGGTTCGTTCGACATCTTCCGGATGAAGCAGCCGGTCCCAGCCGAAAAGAGTGGCTTCCTCTACAGCGAGTTGGGTGTAGTCGAACCAGCGGCGGTTGGCATACTCCACGCGGCCCTCCGCGTTGGCGATCCAGACCATCTGCGGGATGGCCTCGAGCAGAATCTGATAACGCCGCTCGCTAATCGCCAGCGCGGCTTGTTGTTGGGCAATCTGCTGTTGCAATCGGAAGCGCTCCACGGCGTTTACCACCGTGTGCGGCAGCGTATCGGATGACAAGTGGCCCTTTGGCAGATAATCGGAAGCCCCCGCCTTCATGGCTTTAACGGCCAATTCTTCGCCGCCATAGGCGGTCAGCATCACAGTGGCGCAGGGAATCCGGTTGGGATCGCCCCGCAGACGGGTGAGCGCTTCGATTCCATCGATATCGGGCAGGTTAAAATCCAACAACGTGCAGTCCGGGCGCCAGGCCTTGGCCAGTTCGATGCCGGCTATCGCGGATTCCGCCTCGGCGAATTCGAAATGCCACGCCGGTGAGCTTTCGAGGCACTCTTTGTACAGGCTGCGGTCGAGGCTATTGTCGTCGATGATGAGGACTCGAATTGGAAGCTCGTCGGACATCAGCCGCCCCACAGCAAGCAATGCGCCAATCTGGGCAGGCCGACGCACTGGATGCCCGCGTGAGCTTTCGAATCGGAATGAAAACGCCACTGCAAACCCGAACTTGAAATGGACGCAAACATGCAATAACAGACGGCTTCTCTGTATTGACAGCATGGCTTAAGGGTGCGGGTTGCTGCAAAAACGGAATTGGCCGGGTAAAATCGCGCTATACCGGCCGCGGAAATGGGATGGCCGATACAAAATCTGCACTGCCTCATAATGCAAGAAATGTACCCGCGCGCAGGGCACGTCCTGCCGCGCTAAAGCTGGATAGAAGGCGGCGGCATGCCGCATGAGGGAACGATGCCTGAAATACTGCTCGCTGAAGATAACCCTGCGGATGTCTACCTGATCCGGGAGGCGCTCCGGGAGCACGGTCTGGACTGCCCCATGCGGATCGTTTCGGATGGCGGCGAGGTGTTGCGGATGCTCTCCTCTGAGCAAGGTCTGCGCGAAGCCCAAATGTTAGGTCTGATCATCCTGGACCTGAATCTTCCGCGGCACGACGGGACGGAGATTCTGCAACGCATCCAGGAAACTCCGGAGTTGTCCCACGTTCCGGTTGTCGTTCTGACATCGTCGGACTCCCCGCGCGACCGGTTGGCCGCCAGCCAGTTCGGCGCCGCCTGCTATTTGCGAAAACCATCCTCCCTGGAACAGTTCTTAGGCCTGGGAGCGATATTCAAGGATTTGTTGGAACACAGGACTACGAAGCCCGCAGTTTGATCGCAGGGTGAAGAAAGGAACCTTCGATGGAGTCGGAAATGGTTAGCGATGCGCTCGATACGAGCATTTTATTGAAGACTTTGATTGCCTTCAAGGACGGCGACTTCTCGGTTCGCCTGCCGGTTAACCTGGCCGGCGTCGCGGGCAAAGTGGCCGACACGCTGAACGACATCTTCAAGTTGAACCAGCGCATGGCGAGCGAATTCGACCGTATCAGCCGCGCGGTGGGCAAGGAAGGCAAAATCACGCAGCGGGCCAACCTCGGATCGGCGTTCGGAGGGTGGGCGGACTGTCTCGACTCGGTGAACGGTTTGATTGGGGACCTGGTGCAGCCCTCCACGGAAGTCGCCCGTGTGATCGGCGCCGTCGCCAAAGGCGATCTTTCGCAGACCATGGCGCTGGAGGTCGACGGACGGTCGCTGAAGGGCGAGTTCCTGCATACCGCCCGCGTCGTGAATACCATGGTTGCGCAGTTGAATTCCTTCGCCTCCGAGGTGACCCGCGTCGCGCGCGAGGTGGGCACCGAGGGCAAACTCGGCGGCCAGGCCGTGGTGCAGGGCGTGGGCGGCGTCTGGAAGGATCTGACGGATAATGTAAACTCCATGGCGGGCAACCTGACGGCCCAGGTGCGCAACATCGCCGAGGTCACTACCGCGGTGGCCAACGGCGATCTCTCCCGCAAAATCACGGTGGATGTGAAGGGCGAAATCCTGGAGTTGAAGAACACCATCAACACGATGGTCGATCAGTTAAACGCTTTTGCTTCGGAAGTGACGCGCGTGGCGCGCGAGGTGGGTACGGAAGGCGAACTCGGCGGCCAAGCCGAGGTGAAGGGCGTCGGCGGCGTCTGGAAGGATCTCACGGATTCGGTCAATTCCATGGCCGGCAACCTCACGGCACAAGTCCGTAATATCGCCGAAGTGACCACGGCGGTGGCCAACGGCGACCTGTCCCGTAAGATCACGGTAGACGTGCGGGGTGAGATTCTGGAACTGAAGAACACCATCAACACCATGGTGGATCAGTTGAATGCCTTCGCTTCCGAAGTCACGCGCGTGGCGCGCGAGGTCGGTACGGAAGGCAAGTTGGGCGGCCAGGCTGAGGTTAAGGGCGTAGCCGGCACCTGGAAGGATCTGACGGATTCGGTCAACTCCATGGCGGGCAACCTGACAGCCCAGGTCCGCAACATCGCCGAAGTCACCACAGCCGTCGCTACCGGCAACTTATCCCGCAAGATTACAGTGGATGTGCGCGGCGAAATTCTGGAGCTGAAAAACACCATCAACACCATGGTGGATCAGCTCAGTTCTTTCGCCTCGGAAGTGACGCGCGTGGCGCGCGAAGTGGGTACGGAAGGTAAGCTGGGAGGCCAAGCCGACGTGCGCGGCGTGGCCGGCACCTGGAAGGATCTTACCGACAGCGTGAACTCCATGGCGGGCAACCTGACGGCCCAGGTGCGCAACATCGCCGAAGTCACCACGGCCGTGGCCAAAGGCGACCTGAGCCGCAAGATCACCGTGGATGTGCGCGGCGAAATTCTGGAGTTGAAGAACACCATCAATACCATGGTCGATCAGCTCAACGCCTTCGCCGGCGAAGTCACCCGCGTGGCCCGCGAGGTCGGCACCGAAGGCAAACTGGGCGGCCAGGCGGATGTAAAAGGCGTCGGCGGCACCTGGAAGGATCTTACCGACAGCGTGAACTCCATGGCGGCGAAC
>JBEKIM010000133.1:0-15402 GCA_050011755.1 Bryobacteraceae bacterium
AACCGCAGCTCGACTGGGTGGCGATGTCGCGCGCGAACTGGGAGCCGCTGCGGGTGGGCGCGCGATTTTTCCTGGTTCCGGACTGGCGGGACGATCCGGCGCCGGAGGGGCGATTTCGCATCGCCGTGAATCCCGGGATGGCGTTCGGCACCGGCAGGCACGAAACCACGCAGTTATGTTTGGAGGCCCTGGAGACCTATGTGCGGCCAGGCGGGAGCGTGCTGGATGTGGGCACGGGCGCGGGTATCCTGGCCCAAGCGGCGGCGCTATTGGGAGCCGGTTCCGTGTGTGCGTGCGACATCGATCCCGAGGCGGTGGAGGTAGCGCGCGGGAACGCGGGACCGAACCTGTTTATCGGGTCGGTGGATGCCGTGCGGCCGGGGATGGCGGACGTGATCGCCGCGAATATCAGCCCGGAGGTTATCGCGCGGCTCGGTCCGGAATTGCTGCGCGCGCTGGCATCGGGAGGCGTGGCGCTGGTGAGCGGATTCGAGCGGCACGAGGCAGCCGGGTTGCGGGCGGAGTTGGAACGATGCGGCGGCGCCTTTTGCGAGGCGCGCGATAAGGGGGAGTGGGCGTTGCTGGTGGTTAGAGGTAAACTCTTCGGTGGAGTTTAGCATGGCGGCGACCAGACGGCAGTTTCTCAGCGCGGCCGCGGCTGCGCCTTTGGCGGGCGCGGCGGGGCAACGCACGGTCCCGGCTAACGGCCGGATCCAACTCGGCGCGATCGGACTGGGAGGGCGCGGCACGGCCGATGTGCACGTGGCGCTCGACGAAGTGGGTGGAGCGGCTCTGGTGGCGGTTGCGGATCTATACGCGGGCCGCCGTACGCGGGCGCGGGAGGTGTTTGGAAAGGACCTCTTCGTAACGGCGGACTACCGTGAGCTGCTGGCGCGCAAGGACATCGATGCCGTGATCGTGGCGACGCCGGACCACTGGCATGCGCAGGCTTCCATCGACGCCATGAATGCCGGCAAGGATGTCTATTGCGAGAAACCGATGGTGCATTCCATCGAAGAAGGTCACGCGGTGATCGCGGCCGAGCGGCAGACTGGACGCATCATTCAAGTGGGCAGCCAGCGCGTAAGTTCCATCATTTACCGCAAGGCCCAGGAACTGATACGCGACGGCGCCATCGGCAGCTTGAACCTGATCGAGGCGTGGTGGGAACGGCCGGTGGATAGCGACGAGCTAGTGTTTCGGAATTCGATTCCGCCGGATGCCGCCGCCGCGACGATCGACTGGGACCGGTTCGTGGCCAATACTACGCGGCGGCCCTTCGATGCGCAGCGCTTCTTCTGGTGGCACAATTATCGGGACTACGGCACGGGCATACCCGGCGATTTGTTCGTGCACCTGTTTTCCGGCGTACACTTCGTGCTCGGCTCGGAAGGGCCGGTACGGGTGATGGCCACCGGCGGCACGCGTTTCTGGAAAGACGGAAGGGAAATACCGGACCTGATGCTGGGGTTGGCCGATTATGCGGAGGGAGCGCACCATCCGGCCTTCAATCTCGGGCTACGCGTGAATTTCGAGCAGGGGTCCGAGGAAACATCGGGATTCCGGTTCGTGGGTGAGAAAGGCATCCTGCATATTCACGGCGATGGCGTGCGGCTGGACAGGCATACTCGTCCTTCGGAGCCGGGCTACAATATCGAAACGTTTGCGGAGGCGGGGCAGCGGGAGTTCCTGCGGGGATACCGCGCGAAATATCCGGCGCGGCCGGATACGCCGGAGAGCATGCGGGTCACGCCGGTGGAGGAATTCCTGGCGCCCGAGGATTACAGCGACCATGCCGCGCACATGGCCAACTTTTTGGCGGCGGTACGCAGCCGCAAACCGGTAGTGGAGGACGCTGTATTCGGGCTGCGGGCAGCCGGACCGGCGCTATTGACCAACGCCAGCCACTTTGAGCGAAAGATCTGTGGGTGGGATCCCAAGGCGATGGAGCGGGCGTGATCGTGGACTCGCGGGGTATTGAGAGAGACAGTGCCCGCGAGGCGTAGCTCGCGAAGGTAGCGGGCGGTCACGGCTGCGGCGAGCCTGCCCGCCCGCGTGGCATCCTCTACATGCTTTTGCGTTTGCGGCGGCGGGCCACCAGCAGCACCAGCACCACTCCGGCAGCCAGCCATAGAACGGCCTGAAAGATCGTGTTGTTCACGCAGGTTCCTCCTTTCTTATTGAATCCCCTTCATCATCGGGAACAAGTATTTGAAAACCTGTAAAATGCCGGGACCGGCCGCCACCACCAGGATGGAAGGCAGGATGAAAAAGAAGATCGGGAATACCAACTTCACACCCACTTTGGCGGCTCTTTCTTCGGCTTCCTGGCGGCGGCGTACGCGCATGAATTCGGAATGCGTACGCAGGGCTTCGGACATGCTCGTGCCGAAGCGGTCCGACTGGATCAGAATAGCGGTCAATTTCCGCAGTTCGGGTTCACCGGTGCGCTGGGCCAGATTGCGTAAGGCTTCCGCCCGCCTTTTGCCGGCGCGCATTTCGAGATTGACCAGACTGAGTTCGTCGCTCAGATCGGGATGCGCTACAGCCAACTCCCGGCCGACGTTTTGAATCGCCTGATCCAGCCCGAGACCGGCCTCCACCGAGACCACCATCAGATCCAAGCCATCGGGAAGCGAAAGCCGCAGCCGCTCCTGACGTTTGGAAACCTGGCGCTCCAGAATAAAGCCGGGAATCCAGTATCCGCCCACGGTGGCGGCCACAGGCAGAACGATACGCAGCACCGGATTGGCGGTAATGTTGTCGCGGAATACGATCGACAGGATAGCCAACGCTACCGCGACGATGACCTTGATTCCGTATAGCAGTGCCACCGCGGTCTGGTTGCGGTAGCCGGCGGAGATCAGAGTGCGGCGGGTGGCGATGGCATCTTCCGGCGAGACGGGCGCATGCTGGCCAATGGCTTGCACGCGGCGCGCCAACCGCGATGGCTTGGGCTGGCCGATGCCGTCGAGTGTGGGCGGCGCAGGCTCCGGGTCCAGTTGGTGCATAAGCTGGGTGGGCTTGGCGTAGCGGCCGTAGCCGTAGGCCGCGATGGCGGTAGCCAGCAATCCAAATAACGCCACGGAAACCAGTAATGCCATATTCGGTCTCTCTAAACCTTGATCCGGATAATCTTGCGGATCACCAACTGGCCGACGATCTGGCCCACGATAGACCCCGCAATCAGCTTCTTGCCGTCCGGATCGTCCAACATGGACCGCAAATACGCGGGTGCGGCCAGCAGCATGAGGACGGCCGTGGCCGCCGGAAGAATCGTCAGCACCAGCGCGGTGACCCTGCCGTGCGCGCTGGCAGCCTTCACCTGGCCCTTCAGCCGAAACCGTTCGCGGATGACTTGTCCCAGCCGCGTGAGGATCTCGCCCAGGTTGCCGCCGGTTTGTTTCTGCAGAATTACCGCGGACACGAAGAAACGCACATCCAGCAGCGGCACGCGGTCGGCCAGGTTATAGAGCGCGGTATCGAGCGGCGCCCCCAGATTCTGCTCGTTAAACAGAGTGCGGAACTCCAGTCCTAAAGGATCGGGCAGATCTTCGCTCGCCATGCGCAGGCTGATGGTGAATGCATGGCCGGCGCGCATGGAGCGCGCCAGAAAGTCCAGCGCCTCCGGAAATTGCTCCTCGAAGGCCGCCAGACGGCGGGTGCGCTTCCGGCCGAGATAGAGGTAGGGCAGCGCGGCCAGAAGCACGGCGGCCGCGGCGGAGGTGCCTGGCCAGGCGAAAACGGCCGGCAACATCAACGATAAAACCAAGGCTCCCACGGCCCCACCCGCCATCATGAAGAGTAAGCCGCCGGGCGTCCAGTTCACGCCGGCCTGCTCGATCCTCTTGCGGATTTTCTCCAGCAGCGACAGATGCTCCAGCCACACTTCCAGGGAAGGGCGTCGAGCGGCGATCTGGCGCAGCAGCCGGCCCCCTCCGGGTAAAGGCTCCTCCGCGACGGTGCGCAGCATAGCCGACATCTCGCGCTTGCGCGACCATTCGTAAAACTTGAGCCCCAGCGCGATCGAGAGGAGCACAAAAGTAAACAAGACCAGGAATAAAGGAAGGGAGACCGGCACGGCTAATTCACCTCCTGGTGGCCGGTGAACAGGTCGGCGGGCAACACTAAACCGCAAGCCGCCAGCCGTTCGTAGAACTTGGGCCGTATCCCGGTGGCGCGGAAGCAGCCCCGCACCAGTCCTTTTTCGGTGAGCCCTTTCTTCTCGAAAACAAACAGGTCCTGCAGCGTAACCAGCTCGCCTTCCATACCGGTGACCTCGGTTACGTGGGTCACCTTGCGGGAGCCGTCGCTGAAGCGCGACACCTGTACGAACAGGTCCACCGCCGAGGCGACCTGCTGGCGGATGGAGCGCACGCCCATGTTGGCGTTCGACATTCCCACCATCACTTCCAGCCGGCCCACGGCATCGCGCGGAGTATTGGCGTGGATGGTGGTGAGGGAGCCGTCGTGTCCTGTATTCATGGCTTGCAGCATGTCCAGGGCTTCTTCGCCGCGCACCTCGCCCACGATAATGCGGTCCGGACGCATGCGCAGCGCGTTGATCACCAGTTCCCGGATGCGGATCGCGCCGGCTCCTTCGATATTCGGCGGACGCGTTTCCATACGCGCCACGTGGGTCTGCTGCAAGCGCAGTTCGGCTGCGTCTTCGATCGTCACGATGCGCTCGTCTTCCGGGATGTAGCTCGAGAGCACATTCAGCAGGGTGGTCTTGCCCGAGCCGGTGCCGCCGCTGATCAGGACATTCAGCCGGGCCTTCACGCTGTATTCGAGGATCTTCCGCATCCCCTCGGTCAGGGTGAGGCTGCGCACCAGATCTTCGGGGCGCAGCGCGTGCCGTCCGAAACGGCGGATCGACAGCAGGGGCCCATCCACCGCCACGGGCTGGATGGCGGCGTTCACCCGCGATCCATCCGGCAGCCGCGCGTCCACCAAAGGGGTGGATTCGTCCACCCGCCTTCCGACTTGCGCCACGATCTTTTCGATAATGCGCAGCAGGTGGGCGTTGTCCTTGAACTGCACGGGCGTACGGTGCAGTTTGCCGGCCTGTTCCACGTATACCAGGTAGGGTGTGGTCACCAGGATATCGGAAATGGTGGAATCCTGCAGCAGGGGCTCCAGCGGTCCCAGTCCAAAAACCTCGTCCAGCACCTCCTCGATAACGCGATCCTTCTCCGTCCGGCTGAGCGGGGTCTTCTCCTGATCGACGAGCCGCACCAACGCGGCGCGGATCTCCAGGCGCGCGCGCTCTCCCGGAATCGAGGAAAGCGCTTCCAGATTCAGGCGATCGAGTAACTGGCGATGCAGCGCGAATTTCAATTGCTGATATTCGGGCGTGGCGGACTCGCTTTGGAAAAGCCGCGCCACCCATCCCGATTCGGCGGGCGCTTGCGGCGGCGTATTCCATCCATTACCCATCACAGGGCTCCTTTACCCGAACAATCCGAAACGGCGTTTGCTCTTCTCCACGGGCGCGCCCGCCAGGCGCATGGCAAAGCTCGAGAGCTGGCGGCTGAGATGACTGCCCGGCGGCAGGAGTTTGCCTTTGCAGAAGGCGTCGTAGAGCGCGTAGTAATCGTTGGGCAGCATGGTGTCGATGGGCAGGCCCAGAATGCGCTCGAGTTCCTCGGCGGTGACGTCCGGCCGCTGGGGCGTGCGGTTCAGGACCACGCGCAGGCGGTTTCCGAAGCCCGCGTTGATGAGCGTCTGCACGGATTGCTTGGCCTGGTGGAGCGACGGCACTTCGAGCGTGGTGACCAGGAAGATGTCGTCGATTTCATCGAGCACGGTCACGGTGGCCAGATTCAACGTGCAGCCCAGGTCAACCACTGTCCAGGCGTAGCGCGCGCGCACGAAGGCCAGAACCTTGGCCAGAGATTCGCCGGAGACTGGATCCTTGGGCAGATAACTGGCGGGCGCTCCGATGATCTCCAGCCCCGGCCAGTCGGCCGAGACGAGGGCGTTCCAGTAGCTCACATCCAGCCGATGCAGATTCTGTACCGCATCGAGCACCGAATACGGCGACTTGACTTTCATCAGGAAGCCGACAATTCCCGATTGCAAGTCGAGGTCGGCCAACAGGCTGCGCTCGGCCCGCTGCGAGCTCACGCGGCCCAGTTCGGCCGCCAGGTGGCAGGCGATGGTAGAGGCTCCGCTGCCGCCCTTTGCCGAAAGGAATCCAAGGACTTTTCCCGGCGGGCGGCTGGTCTCCCGCAGCCGGGATGGCGCTTCGGCGCGGCGCTCCACGGCCTTTCGCAGATTGTTGCCCAGCGGGGGATATAGAAACTCGTTGGCGCCCACGCGCATCGCGGCCAGAATGGTCTCCGGCTGCGCCTTGGTGTCGAGCGCCACCAGCATACAATTGGGCAGCGCGCCACGGATTCCGCGCACCGCTTCTTCAAGTGGCAGGGGCAGCGCCGTAATGTCCAGCAGCACGACTTCCGGCCGCAGGAATTCCAATCGCTCGATCAGCGAGGGCCAGTTCCGAAGGTCGCGCTGCTCCATGACCACGCGCACGGCCAACCCCTGCAAGGCCTCCTGTACCGGCACCCACAATTCGGGCGCGGCAATCGCTAATCCGGCGGTGGCCGGTGTAGAGTAGGTTTTGAGAGTATCCTGTTCGAACACCTGGGAAGCCATCAGTGCGCTCCCCCGGGTGCTCCGCCCGGTGCGGCCTCGGCGCCCGGCGATAACTGGACAGACGCCTTTTGTCTCTCGATCTCGAGCATCTCTTCGAGCGGAATCTCTTTCCTGGCAGGCGCCGGAACCACGTCGCCGGCCTCCGCCCCGGGAGTCCGGGGAGCCGCGGTGGCAGTGCCGGGCAGGAAAGGCTGCGGCAGCCGCACCGCGGGCAGGGGCGCTTCGCGGGGAATCGGCTGCACCAACTCCGGGGTAATCAGTACCATCAGTTCCGAATTACTCCGCGTGCGCGAACGGCTTTGGAAAAGCTTTCCAAGCAGGGGAATGTCGCCGATGCCCGGGATCTTATTGAGGCTTTCCGTAATCGTGTTGTCCAGCAGACCCGCAATGACGAAGCTCTGGCCGCTCTCCAGTTCGACCTGAGTCTGCACGCGGCGGGTGGCCAAGGCGGGTATGGTATAGCCCTGGAATTGCAGCGCGTTCGAATAGTCGAGCGAACTGACTTCGGGGGCCACTTGCAGGCGGATCGAGCCGCGCGGCGTCACCACCGGCAGAAAGTTGATGCGCACGCCATATTCCCGGAACTGAATGGTGACCGCGCCCGCCGCGGCGCCTCCCTGCACGACCGGAAATGGAAATTCGCCGCCGGCCACGAAGCTGGCGGGCTTGCCGTTGATGGCCAGCACATTCGGCTCGGCCAGCATCTGCAGGAGGTTGCGGGTCTCCAGCGCCTTGACCAGAGCTCCCAGGTTCAGGTCCGGCCGGAAGAGGAAAATATTGAGCGCGTCGGAGAGCGTGAATTGCACGGAATTGCCCTGCACTGTGGGCACAGCCGGCCCGAATTGGCCGGTGGTGATTTGTCCCACCGTGTTTCCTCCGCCGGTGCTCAACAGGTTGAAGCCGAACGAGGCGGCGGCCGAACGATCCACATCGGCGAAACGCACCCGGAGGAGGATCTGCGGCTCGGGCGCGGGTACTTCGACTCGCAACAGGTTCACAACTTTGCCCAGCGTGGCCGCCACGCTGGCGGCCCGTTCGGCGCTCGAGAGATCCCGCGCCGTACCCCGCAGAAAAACCGTATCGTTTTCGAAATCGAGGCTGACGCGCTGGCCCTCGAGTTCGCGCCGGATTTGCGACTGGACCGCTGCAATTCGCGCCGTGTTCTGACGCACGGTCAGGTCGTACATCGTGCGCCCGCCATCCTGCAGCCACAGGATCACGGAGGTTTCACCCGGCAATTTGCCGTTGATCAGCACCTCGCGCGGATTCACCGCCAGAGCTTCGGCGAAGTCGCCATTAGCCACGGCAATGCGCCGCAGATCGGCCGGCGTATCGAGGAGGATCGACTTGCCCACCGTGACCACCAGATCCAGCGGAAGCGCATCCTGGTCGCACACCGCGGACAGCGCCGTCGCGAGCAGGGATGCCACCAGCCAGCAGCCATGCCCCGTCATAGCTTGCCCTCCGCGCGCGGTTCGAACTGCGTTTCCATCCGCTTGATGCCGTGGATCACTTCCACCACGCGCGGCTTGGGAGCCGGAGGTAAGGCCGCGTGTGGGGTGGTAGGGCGGATGGGAGCGGCCTGCGGCGGACCGGTGGGCCCCGGCCTGGAATCCTGTGGAAACGGCGCGCCGGGATGGAACAACTGCACCACCGCGCTGCCGCTGGTTTTCGCGATCGCGGTATCCAGCGGGTTGCGCAGCACCAGTTGAATGCTCGTCTGGGTGCTGGCCAGGCTCAGCATTTCCGCCTGTTCCGGGGTAACCAACATGTTGACGACGGGTACCGATACCGGCTTGCCTTCCGCATCCTTCTGGAAATTCTGGCCGGCGGAGAGCACCTCCACGTTCTGGAGCAGCGTTCTGGTGACGCCGCCCAACGCGGCTTGGCCGGGCGGACTGCCGGATACCAGCACATCCACTCGCATGCCGGGCACGGCAAAGCCGGCCACTCCGACAATTTCGTTGACCCGGATGGCCACCGCGCGCATGCCTTTGGGTATCAGCGCAGCCAGGCCCGCACCGCCGCCCTTGGGGGCCAGGCGGCTTTCCACAATCGGCTCGCCGCTGAAGATGGGAGAAATCACGCCACGCCCGACGATATCCTCTTTTTTCTGCAGGACGCCCTCGGGTATGCTTCCTGTCCAGTCCCCATCGCGCAGATCGGCGTCCCGCAAAAGGGTGCCGGGATCGAGGGCGCGCGCCGCCACCATCACCCGGTTGGATTTGGGAGCCGCCTGCGTCGTCACGCGGCTGGAAAGAAGCCGGTATAGCAACAGGCTGGCTCCGGCCGAAACAATAAATGCAAACGCCAGAACGGAAATCAATCGTTGATTCATGCTTCGCTCACGAGCCGTATCCTCTCTCCGGATACCCGGCCCTATACTCTTCCCGTCCTATATCGGCAGGGGAGCGGCAAAGCTATAGGCCGGAAGCGGCTCCGCCGGTTGCGGCGCGCGCCGGCCGGAAGATCAAGGCGACGCCATCGTCATAGACGAGGCGCCACGCACCCGATTGCCGCAGCGCGCCGGCCAGCGGGGCGTCCGGCGGCAACAGGACGGCCCGCACGCGGTAGCGGTCCAGATACCGCTCCCAGCCGGCCTGCGCGCCTAGAGTCTTGATATACTGGCGGACGAACTCCGCGCCATAGAAATCGCTGCGGCCGTCGATGAAAACGCGGCCGCGGGGATACGCGCGATAAATCAGATACCCGCCCCAAAGGTCTTCCGTGAAGACTCCGCTGTATAGAGCTTCCTTCTCCAACAATCCGGCGGCGGCGACCGGAAAGGACTTGGGGTTGTAAGCCGCGCGGCAGACGAAGGGCGGCCGCGGAGCGTACAGCAGGGCCGCGAGCGCCAGCACCGCGGCCAGGCTGGCCAAGTGCCAGCGCGGACCGCTGTCAACCGTATTCCATTCCGCCGTGAAATCAGCCACCTCCCGGAGGGTGCGCCGCAACCACCCGGCCAGGCGCAGGGCCGCCAGACGGCGAAGGCCGCTGGACACCAGCTCAGCCGCGGGCGCCGCGGCCAGCAAAACGAAGATCTCCACGTGGCGCGCGGAATAGAGCGCCAGATGCGCCCATACGGCGAACAGGAGGGGCCAGACCAGCCGCCCCTGGCGCAGATGCCGGAAGGCGGCCGCCGCGCCAGCTAACAGCAGGATCTCAAAATAGCGTGCCTGTCCGCTCTGAAAGTTCAGCGACTGAAATTCCATGATATTGCCGCGATAGAAGCCGTCCGCCAGGTATTCGAAGATGTGCGCGTGCAGCTTATATCCGTATGGGTTGGCTAGCGTCGCAACGCCGCAACCTGTCAACGTGAACAGATAAAGGCGTCCCCGGCGGATTGCCAGGCGGCGGTCACCCGGGCTGGTTTCGCCCAACAGGATGCCGAACTCGCCGGCCGCGTAGGCGGCCACCAATAAAATCCCGGCCAGGAAACCGCCATGCAGATTGGTCCAAAGCGCCATCAGCGGCGGCAGCAGCCAGAGACGCCGCGGCATTCCGTTCTCCGCGGGGCGCGCGAGGATGAAACAGAAGACCACGGTGAACAGCATGGTGAACAGGTGGGGACGCGCCAGCCAGTGGCCCGCCGAGCCGGCTGCGGCGGCCATTGTGACAGCCAACGCCACCACGGCATCGCCCGACCGCCGCGCCAGGCGGAAGAGCAACGCGAATGTCACGGCTAGAACCAGGCTGGTGGCCAATATCACCGCCGGCATGCCGGCGTGCAGATGCAGCCAACCAAACAGGACATCCCACAACCATTCCCAGGCAAACCAGGGTTGCCCGGATCGGGTAAAAGAGAAGATATCGCGATCCGGCACATGCCCATGCGCCAGAATCCATTCGCCCGTGCGGAGGTGCCACCCGGTATCGCCATCTCCCAGCAGCGTGCCGGCGCCCTTCATCCCGTAGAACAGGAAGATCAAGGGCATGACGAAGGCGGCGTCCGTCATAGAAGGAAGCCACCGGGAAACGCGAGAGGGCCGGGGCGGCTGCATGCGTGCCGATCCGCATTTCGCACGGCGGGGTCCAAACACCCAGTATGATCAAGCGCGTATTTCCTACATCTTCGACGGAGGTTTGTTCGGCAGAGCAGGGCGTTTGTGTTCAAAGCCGAGAAGAGTGGCTGGAATTGAGGCATGATTCGCCCATCTCCTCAATCAGGAAAAAGCCTTAAGAGTAATGACTGACCCGTAGGAAAGGGGTACTGGAACCTTGTACTACTAGAACTAAATGTTCCGCCAATCTTATAAGAAATTGCTCCTTGATCTATGCAGCAAGGTGTATACTGACGCAGGGTAGAAATCCATCAACAAGATTTCTTCGAGGAAGTCGAGAGAGGCTGAGGGGATTTTTCTTCGTTTCACGCCTCCCCGTCAGAGGAGAACGCACAGTGACCGTCCATAACCGCAACCATAAACGTATTTCATATGTAGGCAGGGCCTTGTTTGCCTGGCTGATTGCCGGACTGGCCGCAATTTATGCGCAAGCGCCCCAAAGGCGGATGGCCGGCGATCCGGCTAGCGATCTCGGCCAGAAAGCTATCCGCCGGATGATTGCGGGGAACGGCTTTGTGGTGCATACGTTCGGTTTTCGGCCTTTCGTCCGGCCGGCGATCACTTCCGACAGTTGGACGGGCGGGTCCGGCAACTGGAACACCCCGTCGTCATGGTCGTTAGGTACGGTGCCCACCAGCACGAATGACGCATTAATTACGACGGCGTCTTCCACGGTGCAGCTCAATGTAAACGGCTCCATCAACAATCTCACCATCGGCGCCAGCGACGTCCTGAATTGGCAAAACAACAACACGCTCACCATCGGCGGCGCCACCATCACGAACTCGAATACGAGCGGCGGCATCACGCTGAGCTCGGGCGGCAACAATACGGATTTGATCATCGGCAGTTCGGCGGTCACGCTCACGGGCGGCGGCACGATCACGATGAGCAATAACACCAACAACCGGATCTACGGCGCCGTCGCCGCCGACGTGCTGACCAACGCGAACAACCTAATCCAGGGCTCCGGGCAGATTGGCGCGAACCAGATGGCTTTCGTCAACCAGAGCGCGGGGGTGGTGGATGCCAACCAGTCGCAAAACCTCACGATCTGGACGAGCAACGGCACCACCAACCAGGGCACGTTGGAGGCGACCGCGGGCGGTAATCTTATCCTGAAGAACGACACCTTTACGAATACGGGCGGCACGATTCTGGCTTCCGGAACGAATTCCGTCGTGACCCTCTTGAACTCGACTATCGTAGGCGGCACGCTGAACACAGCCGGCGGCGGCCTGATTCAGCCTTCGGGCAATCCCACGCTGAACGGGGTCACCAACAAGGGCACGTATCAATTGCCCAACAATAACGACACCACGATCTTGGGCACCATCACCAACAGCGGCAGCATCCAACAGAATTCCGGCGGCAACAACACCGACCTGATCCTGGGCGGCGCCAGCGTGACCCTGACCGGCGGCGGCACGATCGTGATGGACAACAACACCAGCAACCGGATCTACGGCGCCGCGGGTAGCGACGTCCTGACCAACGTCAACAACACCATTGAGGGGTCCGGGCAAATTGGGGCCAACCAGCTGGCTTTGGTGAACCAGAGCGCGGGCATCATCGATGCCAACCAGCCGAACTCGCTGACGATCAACACGAGCAATGGCACGACCAACACCGGCACCATGGAAGCGACGGCCGGCGGCACCCTGATTTTTGCGGGCGGCGACACGTACACGAACACAAGCGGCACTATCCTGGCTTCCGGCGCGGGATCCACGGTAGAGTTGACAGGCACCGTGACCATCGTGGGCGGCACGCTGAATACGGCCAGCGGCGGCGTGATTGAAGATACCAGCGGCAACCCCACGCTGAGCGGCGTTACCAACAAGGGCACCTACGCGCTGGTGAATAACGAGGACACGCAGTTGAAGGGCACCCTCACGAATCAGGGGACGGTGCAACTGAACTCTACCGGCAACGCCACGGAACTGCAGGCCAATGGAGCTGTTAACCTGGCCGGCGGCGGCACCATCGTGATGTCCGACAACACCAACAACTACCTGCTGCAGGCGGTCTCGGGCAGTTCGATGACCAACGTGAACAATACCATCTCGGGTTCGGGTAACATCGGCAACGACGCCATGGCGTTCACCAACGATGCCGGAGGCGTAGTGGACGCTCTTTCCACGCACGGCCAAACTCTAACGATCCAGACGGGCGCGGCGGCCGCCACCAACCTGGGCCTTATGGAAGCCGGCAGCGGCGGCAATCTGGTATTGGATGGGACCATCGTCAACACCGGCGGGACTCTGGAGGCTTTGAACGGCGGAATCGTATCCCTGAACGGTTCCATCATCACCGGGGGCACCCTGACCACCGCGGGTACCGGAGTGATCTCGGTTAACGGCACCGCTGAATTGAACGGCGCCACCAACACTGTCACCAACGCCGGGACTCTGCAGGTTCCCAACAACCAGGTCCTCCAATTTACCGGCACGCTGAACAACACCGGCGCCATAACGCTGAATTCCGGCGGCAATAACACGGAACTCGCGGTGAACAGCGCCGCGGCCACTCTTTCGGGCGCCGGAACGGTCACCTTCTCGGATAACAACAATAATTACATCCTGGCGACCGTCGGCGGCGACACACTGACCCTCGCGCAGCCCGTCTCCGGGCCCGGCGGCAACATCGGCAACGGCGGCCTCGTAATCACCAACCAGAGCACCATCGACGCGACGGCTTCCGCGCACGGCAACGTGTTGACGATCGTCCCCGACGCCACGTTCATCAATAACGGACTGCTGGAAGCCACCGGAGGCGGCGTGCTGGCGCTGGACGGCGGCACGTTCACCAACACCGGCGCCACGATTACGGCGGGCACCGGGTCCACCGTAAACCTGAACGGCAGCGTGGATATCGTAGGCGGCACGCTAAATGGCGCGGGTACCTTCATCGCGAACAACGGCTCCCAACTGGACGGCTCGGCCTCGCACCCCGTCACCATGGCCTCAACGCTCGAAATCCCGAATAATGCGAGCTTCTCCATTGACGGGACCATCAAGAATACGGGCACGATCGAGGTGCTTTCCGGCGGCAATAACACGGAACTGATAGTGAACAGCGCCGCGGTTACGCTCCAGGGCGCGGGTTCGGTGACGTTCTCGGATAACAACAACAACTACATCCTGGCCTCGACCGGCGGCAATCAACTGACCATCGCGCAGCCGATCACCGGACCGGGCGGGAATGTCGGCAATGGCAGCGTGGTGCTGGTCAATCAGAGCACCATCGATGCCACGGCGTCCGCGCACGGCAATTCGTTGACGATCGAGCCCGACGCGACGATGAGCAATACAGGGCTACTGGAGGCCACCGGCGGCGGTTCGCTGGTCCTCAATGGCGGAACATTCACCAATACCGGCAGCGGGGCAATCACGGCGGGCAGCGGCTCCAACGTCACGCTCGCAGGCAGTGTGACAGTGACCGGCGGTACGCTGAACGGCACTGGATTGTTCACTTCGAACAGCGGCACGACGCTCAATAGCCTGACCAACGCCAGTACCGTGGCGGTTCCGAATAACACCCAAACAACCCTAGAGGGTACCATTACCAATACCGGAGCGATTCAGGAAAACTCCGGCGGCAACAACACGTTTATCGATCCCACAGGGGCGGTCACCTTAACTGGCGCCGGCACCGTCACCCTGTCTGACAACAACAACAACTACATGCAAAGCGCCGTTGGCGGCAGCACTCTGACGAACGTCAACAACACCATTTCCGGCTCAGGTAATATCGGCAACGGCAGCATGGGTTTTACCAACCAGACGGCGGGCGTGGTGGACGCCACATCCGCGCATGGGAATTCGCTCACCATCAACTCCGGGGCCACCGGCGCGACCAATACCGGCCTGTTTGAAGCCTCCAGCGGCGGCCAATTGGTCATCGCCGGCACGGTGACGAACACCGGCGGCACCATCGAAGGGCTGGCGGGAACGGGGAGCAGCGCGGGCGGCAGCGTCTTCATCAACGGCGCCACCATTACGGGCGGCACGTTGAACACGCTGGGCACCGGCGCTAATGCCAGTTCGATGACCGCGGAGAACTCCACCCTCAGCGGGCTGACCAATCTGGGCACGATCGTGGAGCCCAATAACCAGTCGCTCGATCTGATGGGGACGATCACGAATAACGGTTCCATCAACGTGAATTCGGGCGGCAACAACACCTTCCTTTACATGAACGGTAACGTGACGCTGAACGGGACCGGCACCATCTCGCTGTCCAACAATAACAGCAATTTCATCAGGGGAGCGGCCGGCACGGAAGTGTTGACCAATAACAGCAACACGATCGAAGGGTCGGGCGCTTTCGGCAGCGGCACCCTGGGACTGGTGAATAACGCCGCGGGTACCATTCTGGCCAATCAATCCGACCCGCTGGTGATCACGCCGAATTCGAGCGGAGTGACCAACAACGGGACCTTCCAGGTGAACACAGGCAGCCTGCTGAACGTCACCGGCGGACCTTTCAATAACTTCAACAGCGGGACCGGCACGCTCACCGGCGGCACCTACGACGTGAACGGCGGTACCTTCCAGTTCGACAACGCCAACATCGTCACCAACGCGGCCGATATCATCCTGACCGGGGCCAGTTCGCAGATCATCAGCAACACCAGCGCCAATGCGCTGGCGAACTTCGCCACGAATGCGGTGGGCGG
>JBEKIM010000134.1:0-15317 GCA_050011755.1 Bryobacteraceae bacterium
AGGGCATCGTCGGGCTTGCCGAGTTCGTCCAGGAATTCGGCGTAGGTTGTGGCTACTTTCGGATCATCCGGCAAAGCGGCCGTCACCAACTTGACGTGGCGCAGTGCCTGGTCGTTCTCCTTGCGGTCCAGGTAAAGCCGCACCAGCGCCGTGCGGCGATCCAACTGGCCGTCCAGTTCCAGACCGCGTTCCAGCGACCCGGCCTGCATTTTCCAATCGTTGAGCCGTCCGGCCGCGTCCGCGCGAAGGAACCAGAGCGGCGCCTGCTTCCCGTCTTTCTTCAGGCTCTCGTCGAGGAAGGGCATCGCGCCGGCGTCGTCCGAGCGGCTGAGATGGATACGGGCCAGTTCTTCCGCAACCCGCGCGCCGTCCGCCCCGGCCTCGTGGGCGCGTATCAGGACCGCTTCCGCATCCGGCAGTTGTTTGGCCACGAAATGCGCGTGTCCCAATTCGGCCAACAGAGCGCCGTCCTTTGGGCTGGTTTCCGCCATGATCGCCAGGAATTGCGCGGCGGTCGCGTAATCGTTAAAGCGCGCGTAGAAATCGGCCGCCAGGCGCAGGGCATCCGGCTCCGACGGATTCACGCGCATGGCTTGCAGCAGTTCCGTCCGAATCTGCCCCGCCTGTTCCTCGGTCGGTTTGGCCTCGCCCGCGAGCCGCCGCGCCGTTTCGATGCTCTGGCGCATGGCCGCGTAAGCGTCCAAATCGGGCAGTTCCGTGCCGGTCCGCACCACGGCGGCGGGGAACTCGACCGGCGCGCCGCCGGCTCCCATGGTCAAACGGGCGCGATAGAGCAGAAAGCCGCGCACCTGGGTGGGTGGCTGCCAGGCGATCTCCCGCCAGATCGTCCCGTCAGGCGCGGGCGTGCTGAGATCCTGCAGCCCGTTCGCCAGCAATGCGCCGCCGGTAGCCCGGCAGACATCGCCAAACCATCCGGGATTCTGCCCATCCGGATTCCAATAGCTGATGCGCACCTTCTGCGCCTGGAACCGGGACGCCACATAGGCGGTGGCATACTCGCGCAAGGCCGGGTCCACATCGGGCGCCGCTCCGATGAGCACCACGGAGCTCCATTGGTTTCCGAACTGGGCCGCCGTATGCGCCAGCCAGTTGTAGAACTTCGCGGCCGGGTAAGGCCCTTCGGGCGGCGGTCCGGAGAACGCACGCCGCAAAGCCGCCTGTAACTGCGCGCGTGTGCGGAAGGCATCTTCCTGCGAGAACTCCTGGCCTGCGAGGACGGCCAGCCGCATATCCTTCATATCGCCACGTTGAAAGAATGATTGGATATCGGTGCGCACGCCGTCTTTCCGGTCGGGCGCAATCGCGTCTGGAAGTACTAGAACCAGAGTCTGGCCGGAGAGTTCAACAGGCGCTACGGTTGCGGGGACTGTACCGGCGTAAGTGGAGACGGATAGGGTTTGCTGTAAATCGGCGGAGGTGCCGTGCAAAAGGACGGGTTGCGCGGCGGCGCGGGGGCCTAGGGCAGCCGCTACCAGCGCAATGCCGGCTAGCTGCCTCCCGATCGAACGTCCAGTTGGCAATACGGTATCCCCCGAGAGAGTTTGTCGCACTATTATGCCGCAGAGAGGGCCAATTCACAAGGATGGGCCGGTTGTCTCTGTAATATAAGCGGAGTTCTGCCCTAAATGGGGACACGCGGGTGGAGGATCTACTTCTTCTTGTCCACTTCCACGCCGGGGATGCCGAAGTGGCCACCCAAATCGCTCAAGCTATCCAGGTCGATGGCGCCGACGATATTAACCAAAGTCAGTTGCTTCGGTTCGGTGGCAATGATGGCCATGCCGCCGATGCCCTTGCTGTCGTTCTTGACGTAAACTTCAACCGTTTCGCCCTCTTCGTTGCTGTGGGTGCCTACGATGCGCTGCCAGTCCGCGGAGTGTAGGGGCGCGCGAAAGGACTCGACGTCCGCCGCGGTATACTCTCCCGGCTTCTTGAACTCGAAGCTTTTCACGTAGATGCCTTTCAAGCCAGCGATGAGCTTCTTCACTTTGGCTTCGTCTTTGTCCTCATCCGACAAGAACTTGGTGGCGAATCGCAATAGGGCGCCATCGAGCGAGATGTCCACGGTATCGCTGGCGCGCGCGGCCAGTTTCTCGGAATCCCACTTCAACTGCTGGGCCGGCAGGGCGCCGGCGAGCAGCAACGCGGCAATCGACAACGCCGCGGCTCTCATGAATTACTCCGATGTGTCAGCATTTGCACTTTCTTTTGCGCCTTATTGAGCTTGCTGCCGGCAATCCGCACGGCTAACATCACCTGGGTCTTGGCCCGCTCGCCCTGATAATGGCGGTATTCGAGGCTGCCCGCGGCCAGCAGCAACGCGGCGGCGATGGGAACTGCCCAGCGAATCCATGGCCGGGGTTCCCGGCGGCCGGGCGCGGCGGCCACGCGCGCCAGCACCCGCTCCGTGAAATCCGGCGAGGGCTCCCGCCGCTTGAATGCCGACCTGAGTTCGTCTTCCAGATTCATATTCCGATCTCCCCAAGGCTGCGGGACAACTTCTCGCGCAACAGCGCCAGCGCCCGCTGCAATTGACTCTTCACCGTGCCTACCGGGATGCCCAGGACCCTGGCGATTTCCGTCGGGTCCAGGTCCTCCTGGTAGCGCATCACCACGATGGCGCGCGCCTTTTCGGGCAGCGCCGCCACCAATTTCCTTAGCGCCGTGCCCAGCAGCGGATCTCCGGTGGCGGTTACCGCTACGGGTTCGGGCGCGTTTTCCAAACTCACCATGGGCCTGCGCTGGCGGCGACGGGCTTCATCGAGGGCCCGATTGCCGGTCACCCGGCGCAGCCAGAATAACACGTGCTCGGGCGACTCCATCTCCGCGAGGTGCTGGTGCAGCGATAGAAACACGTCCTGCGCCAGTTCCTCGGCCACCGCCCGGTCCCGCAGCATGTGCCAGGCGATACTGAACACCATGGCTTGATGCTGCCGGACCAGGCCCGAGAATTCCATTCCGGACGCCGCCGCAGGAGCCCGCCGGGGCATTTGCAATGCAGTCACTTCCCACTCATATCGTACGCAATCCTGGTGGATACATTCGCGCGCGTGAATCCGCTGTTCACCATGGAAATCGACATGTTGCGCGCGTAGAAGAACGCCGCGCGGACGTGAAACTCACCGCCATAGCTGACCGGGAACCACACCCCATCGTCGAATTTCTCGTACGTGACGGTGAAACCGAGGCCCTTGATATCGGTGCCCAGCAGTATCTTGACCGCCATGGGGATGCCGGTGAACCGGGTGTTGACGACCACTGGCTGGCATTCCGCGGCGTCGATCAGCGCGTCGCCTTTCCAGTCGGCGCCGTCGTTGTGTGGCTTGGGAAGGAAACTGACGCGATAGATCTGCCTGCCGCGATAAACTTCCTTGCCTTCCAGCTTGAAAATGTATTTCTCCTGCTCCTTGGCGGTGAGGGGGAACAGGTCGTGGGCAATGCCGTCTTTGGATTCCTTGTCGGCGGTCATCTCGTTGACCATGTCCTTCATCAGATCGGCATCGATATCCAGATTCCCATGTTCCTTGCCCTCCTCGTCGAAGGCCACGAGTTTGCTGTGGAGCGCGTACTTACCCTCGAAGTGGGTTACCTTCTTTTCGACGCCGTTAGGCGTCGGAGTGACCAGGTACTCCAAGTTCTCCTCGCGGGTCAGGTTGCCGTTGGTGCGATGGAAGCGCGCCAACACTTTCTGGTTGTAGATGTAAGCCCGCCGCATATCCTGGGTGCGTGCCTGGTTTTCAGCCACGCGCGCCATGATCTGCTCGACCGTGGGCTCCTGGGCGAGGACAGGCAGGACTGCAAGCGATAGAAGGATGGGCACAAGGCGCATAAAATGTCCGCTACTTAGTATTACGCGCGGGGGGGAGCGGAGAACGCAAAGATTTTGCCCCATCGCCGGACGGGGCGCTCGCCAGGATGGTTCGACGTGCAAGTCGCTATCATAAGAGCCGTGGATTCTATTCTGTTCGAAGCCCGCTCCCGGCAGAAACAGATCGTGGCGCTGATCCGGGAAATGGTGGAATGTGAATCGCCTAGCGACGATCCGGCGGCGGTAAACCGCTTTGTGGATCTATTGGGCGATGTGGCGCCCTCGTTCGCCCGGGTGAAGACCTTGCCCGGGGGACACTTCGCACGGCATGCCGTCTGCGAGTTCGATCTGTTCGGGAAAAAGAAGCAGGGACAGGTCCTGGCGCTCGGCCACGCCGATACGGTCTGGCCGACCGGTACGCTGGCGGCTATGCCATTCCGGCAAAAGGACGGCCGTCTGTGGGGACCGGGCGTACTGGATATGAAAGCCGGCATCGCCCTCTTCATTTACGCCATGCGTATCCTGCGCGACCTGGAAGTGCCGGTGGCGCACAAGGTCGTGATGCAGATCAATTCCGACGAGGAGGTCGGCAGCGAATCGTCGCGCGCGCTGACGGAGAAGAACGCGAAGCGCAGCGTCGCCGTGCTGGTGCTGGAACCGGCGGACGGATTGGACGGGAAGCTAAAGACCGCCCGCAAAGGGATCGGCGACTACACCGTGACGGTGCGCGGCAAGGCCACGCATTCCGGCCTGGACTTCGCCGCCGGCGCCAGCGCAGTGTTGGAGCTCGCGCGGCAGATCGAGAAGATCGCCGGGTTTACCGATCTACCACGCGGCATCACGGTGAACCCGGGCGTGATTTCGGGGGGTACGCGCGTGAACGTGGTGGCGGCCGAAGCCAGGGCGGAAGTGGACATGCGGATTCCGCGCTTGAAGGATGCGGCGGCGCTCGACCGCAAGTTCCGCGGGCTGCGCCCGGTGGACAAACGCTGCACGATCGAGGTTGCCGGTGGGATGAACCGTCCGCCGCTGGAGCGCTCGCCCGCGGTGGTGCGGCTTTTCCGGAAGGCGCAGGCGCTGGCACAAGAGATGGGGCTGGCGCTGGCGGAATCGTCGGTGGGCGGCGGATCGGATGGCAACTTCACCGCCGCGCTGGGCGTACCCACGCTCGATGGCCTCGGCGCGGTGGGGGAAGGCGCGCACGCGCTGAACGAGAGCATCCTGCTGGATCGCATCGCCGACCGCACGGCCCTGCTGGCCAAACTGGTTGCAGCGCTATGAGATGGCTTCTCCTGCCGGCCCTCCTGGCGGGCGCGGGCATGGCATGCGGCGCGGATATTGACGCCGTCTTCGCGCCGCTCGCCGACGCGAAATCGCCAGGCGTCGCGGTGCTGGTTCGCGACCACGGGAAGACCGTGTTCGAACGGGGCTACGGCGCGGGCATCGACGCGACGACCGACTTCCGGCTGGCCTCCTTCAGCAAGCAATTCACCGCCATGGCGGTCATGCTTCTGGTGCACGACGGCAAGCTACGCTTCGACGAACGCCTGACTGAAATCTTTCCGGACTTCCCAGCCTATGGGCACGATATCACCATCCGCCATCTGTTGACGCACACCGCGGGGCTGCCGGACTACGAAGACCTGATGAAACCCGAAACATGGACGGCCGCGCACCAGATTCAGGATGCGGAAGTGCTCGCCCTGCTGAAGCAACAAACCGCCGGCAAGTTTCCCGCGGGCACGAGTTGGGCCTACAGCAATTCGGGCTATGTGGTGCTGGGACTGATTGCCGGGAAGGTCTCCGGCGAGCCGTTCGGCGAGTTCTTGCGCACGCGCATCTTTCAGCCGCTAGGCATGCGCCGCACGCTGGTTTATGTCAAGGGGCGGAATAGTGTTCCGCATCGCGCCTATGGGCATACGAAGGAGGGTGAGCGGTTCGTCGAAACGGACCAGAGTTCGACTTCGGCGACCCAGGGCGATGGCGGCATCTACTCGAACCTCCAGGATCTGGCTAAGTGGGATGGCGCGCTTGAAAGCCACACGCTGTTGAGCGAGGCCGAGATGCGTCCTGCGTTGACTCCGGTGAAATTGAACGATGGGTCCGAGCCGAAGTGGCCGGTAAGTCCCAACGACGACAATCTGCACCCGGGCCAGCCGGTGGCCTACGGCTTCGGGTGGTTTCTCGATGCGTTTGAAGGACGCCCGCGCATGTGGCATACCGGCAGCACGATGGGATTCCGCACCGCGATCGAGCGTTTCACGGCAGACCGGACGACCATCGTGGTGCTATGCAATCGGACGGATCTGAATCCCGAGAAACTTGCGCTCGAAACGTTCCGCGCGGTTATCCAGTGACATTCCAATAGGTCTGATAGACTTCATCGTGGATTTCGCCGAACGGGCGTAACTGGATGTCTCCCACATCGATCCGCGGGGCGGTCAACTGGCGGCGGGAAAGGCTGGGCGGCGTGGGCGCCAGCGCGAACATCACCTGGGGTCCGCGCAGTAGCGCGACGCGATCGGGCGTTTGGGCGTCGACCGGCTCGGAGCGCATCGGCTGGTCGATCTCCAGTTCGATCTTGTCGCCCGTTTTCCATTGCCTGCGCAGCGGAAAAAAGCCTGGCGCCAGATCGGTCCGCACGCGATGGCCGTTCACGGAAACGTTGGTGGACTTTCCCGCCCACGCCGGAATCCGCAGGTAAACCGTGAAGTCATGCGCCGGTGGTACGTTCCACGTGAGGGTGACCTGGCTGGCCGCCGGATAGTCCGTTTGCTGCTGCATCGAACAGCGCATGGCGCCTTGCTTCCAAGTGACGCGCGAGGGCACATAGAGGTTGACATAGATGCCATCCCGCGAGCGAAGATAGGAACTGATGCCATAATCCGCCGCAAGCTGCGGAAACGTTCCCGAGCAGCATGGCCACTTGTCATCCTTATCCCATCGGTACTGCGCATCCGGAATGATACGGTCATAGCTCTTGCGCGCGGAAGCATGATAGTCCGAGTAATAGAACGTGGAGCCGTCTTCGAGGATGGGCATGATACCCAGAGCCACGTTGTAGAGCAGGCGCTCCATGCTGTCGCCGTAGCGCGACTCGCGGGTGAGGGCGAGCAGATAGCGCATCAACTTGAAATGCGCGTAGGCGCCGCAACCCGATTCGAAATGCCTGTGACTCGAGCGCAGCATTTCTCCCAATTCGCCCTTGCCCGGCTCAACGAATGCTTCGTTGGGGCCCCAGCCGCCGGTCGCGTAGCTTTGATCTTTCAGAATCATGTCCACCGCGTTGGTGACCGCGCGGAAATATTTGGCGTCTCCCAGCTTCAGGTATCCTTGCATGCCTGAGCTCAGCGCATTCACGTGGCTGTAAGCGTGCAGTCCAGGCAGCACGTTCTTCCCTTCGGCCAGGGGATCGAAGAAGCCCTTATCCAGCAAATAGCGCTTCCCCAAGTCGAAATACCGACGATCGCCCGTCCGGTCGAACGCGATAAAGAGGTTCTCGGCGAAGGTGTAGGTCTCGTCCCACGTATAGGTTTCGTCCTTGTGCGGACGCTGGTGCATCTCTTCGGAAGTCAGGGCACGGTCCGCCATGTGCGGCAGGGCGGCCTTCGTGGTGGCGGCCAAGACATCCAGCGCGGTTCCGTCGCCTGCGTAGGAATGTGCATCCAGCAAACCGCAGACCAGCTTGTCGTAGGTGTATCCGGGATAGCGCAGGTCCACGAAGAACTTGCCCGAGGGGTCCAGCGTTCCGGCATAGCCGCGGACCAGGCCCTGCACTTTGGCGCGCGTCGCTGCGGACTGCGTCGCGCCCGCGAATCGCGCCAGTGCCGACAAATACTGGCCGAAGTGCGCGCCGGGACAGAAGTCGTCGTACCATCCGCCCATGTCCGCGCCCGGCGCGGGCATGCCCACGCGCTGCCGGTAGATCTTCAACATCCGGTCGGAGTCCAGATGCAGGAAAAAGTCATGGTTGGTATCGAACTGGCGGCGCAGGTGACTGTCCAGAAGTTCCACCTGGGAGTAATCGAAGAGCGCCAGCGGCGCGGAACTACCTCCGGCCGCGATCACCGGGGAGACAGCGGCAAGTTGGAGCCATTCTCTTCGGGTTAGCACTTCTTACATCTCCTTGACTATGGTTTCCGCGGCCAACACATCATGATTCGCGTTCAATAACACGTGCTTGGGCCTCTTGGGCAAACGCAGCTTGATCTCGCTCGATGTCATATTGCCGAGCAGCGCGACGGAACCGGCGCGCACCACGTGCCCATCGAAATCGAAGTAAATCGGCACTCCCATCACGAACCGGGAAGAGACGCCGCTTTGTGTAACTTTGGCGGTAAACATGAATTTGCCGTCCGGCTCCGGCGCTAGCGAATACTCCATGCGGTAGCTAGGTACTTCGGTGCCATAAACCCATTGCCGGAAAAACCAATCCATTTTGCCGTTTCTCTCCAGGTCGATAGCGGGTTTCATGTGCTTCTCCACGACCGATTTGAACGATTCCGTGGAAGCATTCCGATTCAGATACGTGGCCACAAAGTCGTGAATCATGGCGATGAAGTCCCGGTCTCCTGTGTCGCGTTCGTACATTAAGTATCGCAGCATGTGCAGCACAAAACCGCCCTTGGGGTAGACCAGGCGATTGTAGGCCGCGCCATTCCGGAAGGTATTCAATCGAAGGCCCATCCACAAGGGTCCGGCGTCGTTTGGGCGGATGCCAAAGTTGTTCTTGGCCATGATGGTCTCGCGCGCCCGGTCCCAAAACTTCAGGAATTTGCCGGGATCGTGCTCGGTCTGTTGCAGGAACAAGCCGGCCGAGAAATCGGCGAAACCTTCCGACAGCCATTGGTCGTGATAGGATGCCCAGCCGACCATGTGGCCCCACCATTGGTGCGCCACTTCGTGCGGGGTCACTTCCTGGATGAACTCCGCGAAGCGGAAGGCGTTGCCTCCCAACAGCATCCAGCGCTGGGTACTATCGAAGAACGCGCTGATCGGCAAATAGACCAGCGTAGGCCACGACTGGCCGTAATTGAACGCCGGCTGCTCGGTCACCGCGATGCGTCCGTACGGCGCGGCGCCGAACCACAGTTGAAAGCAGCGAATGGCGTTTTGCGCGTCGATCATGGCGCTCTCCGCCATGGCGCTGGGGCTCAGACTCATGTTTCGGGCGTAGCGGCGCAGGTAAGCCGGCGTCTCCGCCGTGGCGTAAGCTTCTATATCGTAGTTCGTGGTGTCGTCGTGCACCGACTTCTTCTTGAATAGACCATAATTGAACCCGGCCACCGCCAGGGGGACGTCCGACACCCAGTGCGACGCCTCGTAGTCGTCTTCCCGCCACTCTTTGTCCAGCTTTCCTACACCCACCAGCGTGTATTGCCTGGGGACTTTAAAGGTCAGGTCATAGGTCGCGCGGTCCGCGAAGGCGTTCAAGCTGGGGTACCAACTGGTGCGCGCGCCCACCGAGAAGTTGCCGGAGCCTTCCTTCTGGACGACTTGATCGCCCTCGTATTCGATGCCGAGGGTATAACTACGGCCGGCGGCCAGGGCTTCGGGCATGATCGCATAAAACGATCCATCTTCCTTGCGGCTTTCCTGGATGAACGAGATTTCCTTGTCGTTGTAAGTGACCCGGATAACGCGCAGCCGTGGAAGCAACCCGAAGCCGATGACGCGCACGCCATCGAGCAGCGCCTTCAGTTGCAGGACGCAAGTGGCCGATAAGCGATCGTTCTTGCCGATGGCGGTCTCGATCTTATAGTGTTCTGCCGCCACCGTATGGCGATTCTCCGTGGAACTGGCGGTGCCGGCCTTCCACTCTTCCGCGAAATGCGTCAGGTACCAAATGCCGTCCTGGGAGCCGCCCGGGTCGAAATTGATAACGGCGACTTCCTCCGGAGAAGGCAAAAAAGGCATGGCGCCCCGGGAATTCAATATGAAGCGCAAGTCGGAATGCTTGTCGCCGTGGATGAAAGCGCGAAACGATCCGGCCTCTTTCGGATTGTAGAGTTCGCCCAGGACTTCGGCCTCGTGGTTGGCGATGTCTTCGTCCTGCAGCCAATACTCCAGCATGCTGCGAGGTGTCTCCGTGCGATGGCGCGCACGGACCCTGAATTCGTGCCACGCATTGCCGCCCTGGGATGCCTGGTCCGTGGCCTCCGCCTGGCGCTTGATCTCGTCGTATGTGCCGTCTGTAAACCAGAAGACGGCTGAACGGAAGGATTCATCCACGTTTTCCGCGCCGGAAATCCGGCGCAAATAGGTACGCTCCACGGGGACGGCGGGTTCCAGGTGAAAGGCGCCTTCGCCGGTGAAGACGCCCGCTACCACGCGGCCCAACACGGGCGGCAGAAAGCTGAACTGCCCGGAGGCGAAAGTGAAGGTAGCGTTATCGCGTTTCAGTTGCAGGTTGGCCACGCGCAGAGCCGCACCGGGTCCGGCGTTGCGCAGCGCGACATAGTTCGGATCCGAATTCGCGAATAGCGAACGCTGGCCGCCCACCTCCACGACAGTCCGCTCTACGGCGATCTTCATGGTAAAGGCGATCGTTACCGGCTCGGCGGCCACGTCGATCTGTTTTGCGGCATCCTCGAAGCCATCGTGTTGGACGGAGATCACGTACTGACCCGGGTCGAGATCCGCAAACTCAAAATGGCCCTGCGAATCGGTGATTGCGTTCTGCGTCAGGGCGGTTTCGGAACTTTTCAGGATCACGCCGGCGCTGGGGATCGCCGCGCCGCTAGGGTCCTTCACGACGCCGTTCACGGCGGCGGCTGAGAGCAGCGCCGGTAACACAAGCGCGACGAAGGCCAGGTTGGAAGCCACCGAACATTGTAACTCCCGCGGTGGACGCCCTATTTTCGGCGGTCTCCGGCATCTTCGGCAAAGTTGATGGCGGCTTCGCTGCTGAACTTGCGGTAGTTCCGATATTCGATTTCGTCGCGCGATTCGTATCGGCCGATGCGGACATAGGCGCTCGAATGCGAGGGCACCAGGTAACGGCGCGCGCCGATCGTCACTTCGCCGTAATCGAGCACGTGGCCAGCCGCAAGGGTATCCGCCTCATCGGCAAAATCGGTGGCATACATGATCAGGCGCATGACTGCACCCGAGCGGGGATCGGCCAGGACGAATCCCCGATGTCCCGCCTTGACCGACTCGTGTTGCGGCTTGCCAAAAAACCGGCCTATCTGCCGGCAACAGACGGTATAGCCCGAAGTCGCCAGGGGTACGTTATAAGCCAGGACAGCCAGGCGGGTTCCATTGCGCATTTGCCATCGGTCCCATGCGAAGGTTGCCGCGCGGCCGGCGTTGAAGATCTCCTCCATCATGCCGCCGAATTCGCCGTTGGACACGGGTAAGAGGCGCCCTTTCGTTTCACTGGCCACAGCGGTTGGCTTCTGGTAGGCGTGTCCGGACACATAGGCGGTTTCGTATTTGTATTCGCCGGCCGGGTGCCAGGCGTCATTCACGATGACCGCCGGATTTACGGCTGTCAGGGCCCAGTTGTGATACTGCTGCGCCACCTCGGTGGCAATGAAATCCGGAAAATGAGCCAGATAATCCGCGACGTAACGCCGCACCTTGGCGATCATTTCGTCTTGATCGGATGCGGAGGGCGCCGGCGTAAAGGACAGGGTTTCCCGCGCGGGACGGCGGAGACGCGCGGATTGTTTGGCCAGGGCGTCGAGCGCGCGGGCGGTATCGGGGCCGACGCCCAACTGCACGAGTTGTGCGGCGGTTTTGGCTGTCAATCGTTCGGTCAGCCGGACCGGCTTCAGCGACCGCGCCATGCGGTTGTCGTTGCGATCGACAGCCAGGCCGGAGGCGATCGCCGCGGCGAGCTGACTGACATCGAGGCGCGTCTCCGCCAACAAAGGGAAGGCCGCACACACGATGACGATACACGCAGTGCGCGTCATCTATGCCTCCAGTCGCGGTAGTGGGCCAGTTTGGTCTTAGGGGCCAGAGCCGGCTGAAAGCCGGCTGCGGGCAGAATTGCCCGCCCTCCAAACGCTCCCGCTACCCGAATTGCCATTTTATAGCGCGAGTTAGACCTTCGAAAAGCGGCGCAACGTGTAAGCTTCCGGATTCATGTTCTCGCGCTCCAGCCGCTTCCAGTCGTCATTCACGTGAATCAGCTTGCCGCTGATGTGATTGGACCGTTCCGATGCCAGGAACAGGGCCAGGTGAATCTGTTTGTCGGGGTGCGTACCGCCGGTCAGGCGGACGTCCTCGGCTTCTTCGATCTCCTTGCTCCCGGCGCGCTCGCCGGAGTGCAGGATCTCGTCCGTCATGTGGGTGTAAGTTCCGCCGGGCGCCATGCAGTTCACCTGCACGTTCACGTCGCGCACCTCTTCGGCCAGCGTTTCGACGAAGCGCACCACGGCGGCCTTCGACGCGGCATAAGCCGAGAAACGGGGACGCGCGGAGGCCGCTCCGCCGCCGCCGATCACGAGGATCTTGCCGTACCGCCTTTCGATCATCTGGGGCAATACTGCACGGCAGGCGTGCATGGTTCCCATCAGGTTGGTTTCCACGGTTTCGGCCCAGGCGCGCGGCTTCAAGTCCACCAGCGGGCCGATGGGCCCCTGCACAGCGGCCGCCGCGATCAAGACGTGCACGCCGCCGAAGACCGCGCGCATGCGCTCCACCGCCGCGCTCATCTGCTCGTAGTCGCGCACGTCCGAGCGGATGCGCAGGGCCATGCCGCCGGCGTGCTCGATCTCCAGCTTCGCCAGATCCAACTCGGCCTGGCTGCGCGCCAGCAATCCGACGCGCGCGCCTTCCGCCGCAAAGCCGATAGCCAGCCGCTTGCCGATACCACGGCCTGCCCCGGTGATCAGGACTGCCTGGTCCTTGAGCGGCCGCACGGGTCAGTTCTCCACGCGCGCGTCGAAGATCCCGGTCTCGACTTTGCCGCCGCGCTTCACCTGCACGTAAATGCGATAGTTGCCGGGTTTGGGAAAGCCGTAGGGGAAAGATACTTCCGGCGGCAGCGCCATGGTCATACCGGAATGCTCCATGCCGGACATTCCGGGCATGGCGGCCATAGCCGCGGCGCCATCGCCGGCATTTTGGGTGAGGCTGAGAGAAGCCATGGGCACCGATCCCGAAGGATGCACATGCGCAAACACGCTACGGTCCGAGCGCACGAACGCCGCGTGCCCCGGCATGCCCATATAGAGTTCCACGTCTTTGGCGGGCGTGCCGTCGGCGTCTTCCAGGCGGAAGCGGAAGTACATCGCGCGGCCGGCATGCAGCGGACCCGGGGGGCGCTCCCAAACCATGCGCGAGCCGTCCGCCAGTTGCGCCACGGTCTGGTTGGGGTCGGCCACGGATATGGGCGGACCCGCGCCGCCGGCGTCGTCGCCCACCATGGGTGAGCCGGCGATGGCCGGCAAGGTCACTTCGGTCACCAGGGTTTCCGGCAAGCCGTCGGCGTGTACGATGTCGCCGTACAGCGCGTATTTTCCGGCGGGCATGGCAGGCAGATCCTTTTCGAACAGGCCGGCCTCCACGCGATCCGGATGCAGGTGCCACACGCGATCCATTTCCGGCAGGCTGATCACATAGAGATGCATCAGGTGGTTGTGGTCGGGAACCAGATCGTCCACTTTGCGCCAGCGCGCCCAGCCGGGATCGGTGAGATGCAGCATCAGCCGGCCGCCGTTCTCCAGCGTGGCCGACATTTGCAGCGGCTTGAAAATGTGTTGGTCATAGGCGCTGGCTTCGCTCTTCCACCAGAGTCCACCGAGGGCAGCCATCGCCAGCACGAAGACGGTGGTGGCAGCCATGATGAAGCGCGCACGGCGTACGCGCGACGGATCGGGCGCAGCGCCAGGTTGCAGTTGCCCTTCGCGCACTCCCGCGCCCACGATGCTGACCGCACCCACCAGCAGGAGCAGTCCCAGCGCGCCCAGCAGGATGCCGATGGGCGCCTGCATCTTCATGGTGGAGGACGACAGGGCGGGCACCGGCACCGACAACACACCTTTTCCATGAGGGCCTTCCGCGGTCACGCGCACCTGCCAGGAGCCTGAGGTCATCATCCAGAGCGAACCGGTGAAGAACTGCGGATCCTCCTTGGAACGCAGCGCGAGGTCCGGCACGGGAGCGAATTTCGCGCCCGGTCCAGTGAGCGGCGTGGGCACAATATGCACCACCTCGACATCGTTAGCGGCGCTACGGACTTCGATCTCCGCCACTCCGGGGATCACGGTAGGCGTGCGGATGGTGACCAGCAGGTGGTACGGGCCGGCCTGGCCTTCGTAGAAGACGTCGGGACTGCCCACGTGGGCCCACGCGGCGGCGGAGGCCAGCAAAAAGAGAACCGGCAATTTACGCATCGAATTAGCGGCGCACCCGGCGCATCCAATCGCCCCAGGCGAAACCCAACCGGGTGGTCAGGATGCCCAACACGGCGGCCAGGGCGATCTCGGTCCAGAATACGGAGGGCGTATCCGGGGCGACGAAAATATGCCGCACGTTGATGGACGTGGGCCGTGCGTTGTAATCGAAGACGTTGGTGTGAAAGAACCAGTTTTGCGCGCCCGTGGAATTCAGAAAACCGGAGAACGGCCACTGCACGGCGATCAGCACGCCCAGGAACAGGAGCCCGGAAACGGCCGCCAACTTCCACGGTTTCCAATCGCGGGTGCGGTTCCACAGCAGGTCCAGCGCCAGCGCGGGAACGAACAGCAGCATGGGGAACTCCGGCGGTACGAACTGGGTCACCTGGTGGTAGACCGGTCCCAATTTGGGTTCGGCGGGAAACAGAGGCAAAATCCACCCCATGCCCGCCCAGAAGAGCCAATAGACCGCGGCTACCGTGGTGGCCGCCCAACGCTTCTCGGAGGCGCGCGCCACGCCGGCCAGCACCAGCGGCACTACCATGCACACTACGCGATAATAGATCCCGCTGTGCATCAGCGCATGCCACGAGAATTCCATGATCATCAGCATCAAGCCGACGAGGACCACGCCGCCGATATACAGGAACAGCCAGTCCAGTTTGTTACGGAACTCATCCCGCGCCCGATTCATCATGCCCAGAATCAGGATCAGGGTGCCGGTGTTCACCGCCAGGTTGCCCAAAATCAAAAGCACGTGCGGGGGGCTGAGGATCTTCACGTCCAGTCCGTAAGCGCTGTGCCACCAGTTGTCGAAGGGCGCGGAAGTGAGCATCGCAACGCCGCCCCAGGCCGCGATGAAGGCGCCCAGGGGGGCTTCGAATCCCCACATCTTCACGGCGGTGCTGCGCAGTTGCGAGAAGTTACCGAAGGTGGTGGCCAGGATCAGGTAGCCGCAGGAAAGGCCGGCCAGCACGCCGCACAGGTAGATGGCCATGTGGGCCGGCGTCCAGAAAGTGTCGCGTCCGATGGAGCGGTGCCAGGAGATGTCCCATTGGCCGCCAATCATGGCGGAAGTGACGCCAAAGACGGCGCACCAGACGTACCATGGCACGCCGGCGGCGCGTTCGCGCACA
>JBEKIM010000135.1:0-15291 GCA_050011755.1 Bryobacteraceae bacterium
CCTGTCGCCACCCGCTTCCTCGGATTTCAAAATCAGACGCAGCTCAGCCCTTACTATCACGCCGCCGACCTGCTCGTGTTGCCCAGTCTGCGCTCCGAAACCTGGGGTCTGGTGGTGAACGAAGCCCTGCATCACGGCGTGCCCTGCGTGGTGTCGGAAGCGGTCGGCTGCGCGCCCGATCTGGTCGCGCCTGGCGCAACCGGCGAAATCGCCGCCACGGGATCGGCCGAAAGTCTTGCCGCGGCGATCGCCAGAGCGCTACGCCTCGCCGGCCGCGTCGAAACACGCGAAAGGTGCCGTGTCAAGGTCTCCGGCTTCACCGTTGCGAAAGCCGCTCAAGGCATCGCCGAGGCATACCGGGCAGTCGTCCACAAGCCATGAACCCCGCGCGTCTACTGCTGGTTGGCAACCCCGGGAGCGTACATATCGGTGCGCACTTGTACGAGGCCGCGCAGGCCCTCGGCCTTCCCGTCCACCTGTGCGACATCCGGCGGGCGTTCGACGCTCCCCGCTGGCGGGTCGCGCTCAACTGGCATCTGCGCAGTCGCCGGCCTTCCCAACTGCGCGCCTTTAGCGAATGCGTGCTCCAGGCCTGCCGCGATTTCCGCCCCTCTTGCCTGCTTTCTACCGGGCTCGCGCCCATCGATGCGCAGGCGCTCATCGCCATCCGCGGACTGGGAATCGCGCGGCTGAACTATCTGACGGACGACCCCTGGAATCCGGCCATGCGTGCCGCGTTCTTTCTCCGGGCGCTGCCGCACTACGATCGCGTCTTTTCGCCCCGGCAATCCAATCTGGACATGCTGCGCAACTCCGGATGTCCCGATGTTTCCTATCTCCCCTTTGCGTTCGCGCCGGCGCAGCACTACTGCGAGCGTGCCCAGCCCGAGGAAGAGGGCCGGTTGGCTTCGGACGTGCTCTTTGTGGGCGGGGCCGATCGCGATCGCCTGCCTGTAGTGGCCGCCCTGATTGGCGCCGGGCTGCGCGTCGCCCTCTACGGGGGCTATTGGAGCCGCTTCCCGGAAACCCGCGCTTTCGACCGCGGCCAAGCCAGTCCCCAAACTCTTCGCCACGCCACCGCCGCGGCCAAAATCGCGCTCTGCCTGGTGCGCCGGGCTAACCGCGACGGACACGTCATGCGCAGTTTTGAAATCCCCGCCATCGGCGCATGCATGCTCGTTGAAGATACCGCGGAGCATCGTGAGATCTTCGGACCAGACGATGAATCAGTTGTTTACTTCCGCTCCGCCTCGGAAATGATCGGCAAGGCGCATTCGCTGCTCGATCGCCCGGCCGAACGCCAAAGGCTGGCCGCCGCCGCCCACGCGCGCATCGTCGCCGGCCGCCACACGTATCAAGACAGGCTGGCAGCGATGCTCGGCCTCCCTGCGCAACACCATGAAGATCGCTATAGTCGTCCACGGCCGCTTTCATGCGTTTGACCTCGCGGTCGCGCTTTCGCGGCGGCACCAGGTGACGGTTTTCACTAACTACCCGAAGTGGGCCTGCAAGCGCTTCGGACTCGCGCCCGCGCAGGTGCGCAGCTTCTGGTTGCATGGCATCGTCTCGCGGGCCGCCTGGTGGCTGCACGAAAACCTGTCGATTCCCTACGCGGAAGCGTTTTTGCATAAGCTCTTTGGCCGCTGGGCCGCCGCCCGTATTGTCAAAGAAGAATGGGATGTGGTGCATTCGTTCAGCGGCGTTTCCGAAGAGATCCTGCGTGCGACCAGCGCGCACGCCTCGCTCCGTATGATGGTGCGCGCCTCCGCGCACATCCGTGCCCAAGCCCGCATTATGGAGGACGAAGAACTTCGTGCCGGAACCAGGCTCGATCGCCCCAGTCGTTGGATGATCGCGCGCGAAGAACGCGAATACTCGCTCGCCGAACGCATCTATGTGCTTTCCAGCTTCGCCCGAAACAGCTTCCTCGGCAACGGTACGGCCCCCTGGAAGTTGTCGGTAGTACCCCATGGTGCGCGCTTGGATCATTTCCGGCCGCCGGATCGCGTCATCGAAGCCCGTTGTGACCGCATAGTATCCGGCCAGCCTCTCCGCGTTCTGTTCGTGGGCACCCTCTGTTTCCGCAAAGGCTTGCTCGATCTCGCCGCCATCTTGCGCGCCCCGGGCAGCGAGCGTTTTCAATTCCGGTTTGTCGGTCCGGTTTCCGAGGAAGCCAGGCGGCTCGTGAAAGAGTTGCATCCCCTGGCCGAATTCGTTCCGAAACAGCCGCAAGACAAGCTGTCGGAGTCGTACGCGTGGGGTGACGTTTTCGTCTTTCCCACCATCGAAGACGGATTTGCCCTGGTTCTCACGCAAGCCAATGCCGCCGGTCTCCCGATCCTCACCACCACCAACTGCTGCGGCCCCGATCTGATCCACGAAGGAAAGACCGGGTGGGTGCTCCCGATCCGCGCGCCGGAGGCTTTCACCCTGCGCCTCGATTGGTGCCATGCGCATCGGGAAGAGTTGGCTGGGATGGTGCGCCGGATCTACTACGACTTTCAACCGCGCACCTGGGCGGATGTCGCCACGGATTTTGAAGCGGTATGCGAACAGCATGCGGTGATCGACTAATGCCTGTCGCCAACACCATCGATCCGCACGACCTGATTCCGCCTCCCACCCACAACCGCGTGGATGCGTTCGTGCAGCGTTGGGTAGCCGGTACCAATGGCAATTTGTATGTTCCGCTGATCAACAGGCTGCCGCGCTATCCGATCCCGGTGTGGCCTGGCGACCGCGCGCCCTCCGGCGCCGGTCTGCTGCTCGATGTGGGCTGCGGCTGGGGCCGCTGGATGATCGGCGCGGCCCGTTCCGGGTACCGGCCCGTGGGAATCGACGTGAAACTGGAACCGCTGCAGGCGGCGCGCCGCGTGATGCAAGCCCATGGAGTCGAGGGCCACGTCGTGCTTGCGGATTTGACCGCCCTTCCCTTCAAGGACGGCACGTTCGACTGCGTCTTCTCCTACAGCGTCGTCCAGCACGTCCACAAGCGCAAAGCCGCCGCCTTCGTAGCGGAGACGGGGCGCGTGCTGAAGAGCGGCGCAGTCTCCCTGATCGAGTATCCGCTCAAACACGGCCTCACCAACTTCCGCCACTTCTTCAAAGCGAACCACGAAGACGATCCCGACTCCTGGTGCGTCCGTTATTATGGATGGCGCGAACTGGAGTCCCTGTTTCAAGGAGTTTTTGGAAACGCGCGCATCTCGGTGGATTGCTTTTTCGGCATCGGCGTCCGACTCGAAGATATCGACTTGCTGCCCGGGAAGTACAAGCCCATAGTCTGGATGTCGCAGATGCTCAAGTATGCCGCGGCGATATTCCCACCCCTGCGGCGGCTGAGCGACTCCGTGTTTGTGTACTCGCGAAAACTCCCAAAGCAAATCTAGTGGAGGGCGGGCAATCTTGCCCGCAGCCGGCTTTCAGCCGGCCATGCCGAAGAATGGAAAACCTGACCCATGGATCCCAGCAAATTACCTGAACTCTGTCTCCTCTGGCTGGCCATGATGTGCGTGCTCGTCTTCGTACGCCTCCGCTGGAAAATGCCGGGCACGGGTTTGACTCTCGCTTACCTGCTGAACCTGTCCCTCATCCACCTGGCCGGCGCGGCCATTTACCTGCTCCCCGCGTTTCAGGATCACGATCCACATCTCACCGAGATGGGCTTCGAGCAGAGTGTGTACGGCGTGGTGGCCTTTGTCATCGGCGGTCTCATCATCACCCCGATCCTGGTGACCAAAGGCATCTTGCCCCGGGCCAAGGGCACGCAACAGGCGGACGTAAGGCTTCCCAAGGCCTACGTCGTCTGCGGAGTCCTCTTCTATTTGCTGTCGGCGACGTTCCTGGGGCACCTCCCGACCGCTACGGCCATCGTTTCTACAGGCCAGCAACTGGTGGTAGTCGGCCTGGCCCTCTGCTGCTGGCGAGCTTGGCGCGCCAATAGCGTTCGCAGGTTGTTGGGCTGGCTCGCGATGTCCCTGATCTTGCCTTTCACCACGCTCATCACGGCGGGATTTCTAGGCTACGGCGCGATCGCGGTTCTAACTATTCTGATCTTCGTCTCGAGTTTCGTCCGCTCGCCGATCAAGGTGATCCTGGCCGGGGCGTTGACCATCTATCTGGGCCTTTCCGTATTCGTCAGCTACATGCGCGACCGGACGGACATTCGCGCCACCGTCTGGGGCGAGCAGTCATTCGAGGATCGCTTCGATAAAATTTCGAAAACCGTTACCACTTTCGAGTGGTTCGATCCCGGCAATTTCGAACACCTGCAGCGCATCGATGATCGCCTCAACCAGAACTTCCTTGTAGGCGCGGCAGTCTATCAGTTGGGTCAAACCCAAAACTTCGCCCGCGGCGACACCCTGTGGGACGCGCTGCTGGCCCTCATCCCCCGTGCCATCTGGCCCGACAAGCCCATTACGGCGGGCAGCGGCAATCTGGCCAGCCGCTATACCGGCATCGACTTTGCCTCCGGTACCAGTGTCGGCGTCGGTCAGGTGATGGAGTTCTACTTGAACTTCGGAACCCCGGGCGTGGTCATCGGCTTCATGATCATGGGTGTGTTGGTGACGTCTTTCGATTGGCAGGCGGCCGAGCGGCTGGCGCGTAACGATCTCCACGGTTTCGTGCTGTGGTTCCTCCCGGGCATCGCGCTGTTGCAGGTGGGAGGCCAGCTCGTCGAGATTACCGCCAGCGCCGCGGCCAGCCTGGTGGTCGCCCTGTTGGTGAACCGGTTGCTGGATAGCTGGCACGGAGGCCAGGTAGAGCCAGCGGTTTCGCCTGCCAACCGAGCCCCAATTGTGCCGAACTTCCGCCGTTCCGCGGGCAATGTCTGACAGGCGCATGACCGAACTGCTCGGAGTCTTCCCTTCGCTGGAACCGCTTGGGGGCGTGCAGGCCAGCGGCCGGGAAGCATGGCAAGGTATTGTAAACCGGATCGGCGATCGAGCTTGCTTCTTCGGGTATGGGGCTGGCGAGAGTAAGACGCGGGCCGCGCTCTCGGCCATGGCGCAGCGCCGGCACGCGACCATCCTGCTGGTGTGGCATCTGCGGCTGCTCAAACTGGCGCCGCTCGTGGCGGACACCGCCGCGCGCGTGGTCGTATTTTTGCATGGCATTGAAGCCTGGCGCCCGCAGGATGTCTTGACTCGATGGTCAATGGCCAAGGTGAATCTGTTCCTCTCTAACAGTGACCATACCTGGGAACGCTTTCTGGCTTTCAATCCGGCTCTCACGAGCGCGCCGCATACGACCGTGCACCTCGGAGCGGGTGATCTCGAGGGTCACCTCGTGCCCGACCCCGCGGGCCCTCCCGTCGCGTTGATGTTGGGCCGCATGCGATGCGGCGAAGACTACAAGGGGCACCGCCAGATGATCGAAGCTTGGCCGCGCATCGTCGAAAGCATCCCTGGCGCCGAACTGTGGATCGCGGGCGATGGCGACTTGCGCGCATCTCTGGAGCAAATGGCGCGCAGCCATGCCGGCATCCGCTTCTTCGGCAAGATCTCGGAGGAGCAAAAGCAGGACCTCCTGACCCGGTGCCGCTGTTTGGCCATGCCCAGCCGGGGCGAAGGCTTCGGCTTGGTCTATCTTGAGGCCATGCGTATGGGTCGCCCATGCCTGGTCGGTGATCGCGACGGTGGCCGCGAAGTGGTCAATCCACCCGATGCTGGCTTGTCAGTCGACCCGGACGACGCTTCGGAACTCGCCGCGGGTGTCATCCGCTTGCTGACCCCGGGGCCCCAGTGGGATCGTTGGTCGCGGCAGGCGCGCAGCCGCTATGAAAACCGCTTCACCGCGCGCCATTTTCGCGAGCGCTTGAACGATGCCTTGTTCGCCGTCTGAAACTCGTGCCCGTGCATAAAATCCTCCATGTGATCCCCTCGGTCGGCCCCGAGCGTGGTGGACCCAGCGTCTTGATGCGTACCCTGGCCCGCGCCCTCTCCAACGCCGGCATGGAAATTCACGTGGCCACCACCGACGACAACGGCCCCGGCCGGCTGCCCGTCCCGCATGGCCTGCCGCAACACGAGGATGGCGCCACCTTCTGGTACTTCCCCCGCCAGACCCGCTTCTACACGTTCTCATGGCCGCTGACCCAATGGCTCGCGCGCCACGTAAGCGAATTCGACCTGGTGCACATCCATGCGCTGTTCTCTTATGCCGCTCTTCCCGCCGCCCTCCTGGCCCACCGCGCGGGTGTCCCGTATATCGTCCGGCCTCTCGGCACGCTGAACCGTTGGGGCGTCCGGAATCGCCGTCCGTGGCTCAAGCAGCTCTCCTTCCGCGTCCTCGAAAGCCGCATTTTGGCCGCCGCCGCGGGCATTCATTACACCTGCGAACAGGAACGCGTGGAGGCCGGCGAATTGGGCGTTTCCGCAAATCCGCTCATCATTCCGAATGCTGTGGAACTCCCCACCCGTGAAATCTGCCCGCCCCACGCTCTTCCGCACGGCCGCAAAGTAATCCTCTTCCTCTCCCGCTTCGACCGGAAAAAGGGCCTCGACCTGCTCTTTGCCGCCTTCGCGCGCCTGCGCACCGGGTGCCCGGGCGTAGTCCTGGTCCTCGCCGGAACCGGCGACCCGGAATTGGTGGCCAGCCTCAAGTCCGACGCCGATCGTCTCGGCATCGCTGCCGATGTCGTTTGGGCCGGCTTCCTGACCGGCGAAGATAAGTGGGCCGCCCTCGGCGCCGCGGATGTCTTCGTTCTCCCGTCTTACTCTGAGAATTTCGGCATCGCACTGGTGGAAGCCCTGGCTTGCGGTTGCCCTGTCGTCCTCTCCGATCAGGTCGGCATTCACCGCGAGATCAGCCGCGCCGAAGCCGGACTGGTCATCCCATGCCGGGTCGAAGAACTGGCCGCCGCCATCCTGAACGTGCTCACCGACGCCGCCCTCCGCCGCCGCATGAGCGAAAACGGGGTTCGGCTAGCGCGCCGGCAATTCTCGATCGAAGCCGTCAGCCGTCAACTGGCGGCGGCCTACGCGGCGGTGACCAATTGAGTTCCCCCAGTCTCGCCGTCGTGGTCCTGACCCTTAACGAGGAAGTCAACCTGCCGCGCTGTCTCGACAGTCTGCAGGGGTTGGCATGCTCCGTAGTGGTTGTCGATTCCGGAAGCACTGACAAGACTCCCCAAATCGCCGAACGCTACAAAACCGCCTGGCTGTCCCATCCCTTCGAAAACTATGCCGTCCAGCGTAACTGGGCCCAGGAGAACCTGCCTGTCGAATCCGATTGGGTTCTCCACTTAGATGCCGATGAGCGCCTCACTCCCGAACTCGCCCGCGAGATCAATCGGACCCTGGCCGCCACGGATGACTCGATCGACGGCTTCCTGCTGCGCAAACGGACCATCTTCATGGGCCGCTGGATTCGCCATGGCGGACATTATCCTTCCTATCATCTCCGCCTATTCCGCCGGAACAAAGGCCGCTGCGAGGACCGCCTCTACGATCAGCACTTCGTCGTCGCCGGGAAAGTCAAGCCCCTCGATAGCGACTATCTGGATATCGTCGCCACCAACCTCAGCACCTGGACTCTGCGTCATAGACGGTGGGCTGAGTTGGAGGCCAACGAAATGGTGGCCCAGGACGAAGGCCGCCGCCAGGTGCATCCCGATCTGCTCGGAAATCCCATAGAGCGTCGCCGCTGGTTTCGCAATGCCTATTCGCGCGGTCCGCTCTTCGGCCGCGCGTTCGCTTATTGGTTTTACCGCTATCTCGTCCGTCTGGGCTTCCTCGACGGCAAGGAAGGACTAATCTTCCATTTCCTGCAGGGCTTTTGGTTTCGCTTCCTGGTAGACGCGATGATCTACGAGCAACACAAAGCATGACGTTCTTCCGCACTCAGTTGTGCGAGTTACAACCTCAAGGGGCACAAGAGTGAAAATTCTCGGACTCAACGCCTTCCATGGCGACGCTTCGGCGGCTCTTCTCGACGACGGCCTGCTCGTCTCGGCCATCGAAGAAGAGCGGTTGAACCGCATCAAACATTGGGCCGGATTCCCCAATCTGGCCGCCGCTGCCTGCCTCAACGGATCGGATCGGAACGACGTGGAGCACGTCGCCATTTCCCGGAATCCCTTCGCGCACATTTCGCGGAAGGTGTTGTATGCTGCCGCCCGGCCGGCCTCCTGGCAGCGGTCCATGTCGCGCGTGGCCAATATCGTCCAGGTGGCCCGCCTCAGTTCCGAGCGCCCCGGCACCATTCTGTCCGAACTGAAGCGCGCCCGCATCCATAAGGTTGAGCACCATCGCGCGCACCTCGCCAGCGCCTTCTTCGCCTCCCCCTTCGCGGAAGCCGCCGTCGTCTCGGTGGACGGATTCGGCGATTACACCAGCATTCAATGGGGCATCGGCCGCGGCAATCGCATCTACGTGCAAGGCTCCGTTCTGTTCCCGCACTCGCTCGGCATTCTCTACACCGCGTTCACCCAGTTTCTGGGCTTTCCCAAGTACGGCGACGAATACAAGATGATGGGCCTCGCGGCTTACGGCGAACCCCGCTTCGCCCAGCAGGTCCGCCAGATCGTCAAAACGGAGTCCGGCAGTTGCCGGCTCGACCTGGATTATTTTACCCACCACAGCCAGGGCGTCAAGATGACTTGGGATGGCGGCGAACCGGTGTCCGGCAGCATCTTCTCGCGCAAAATGCTCGACGTATTCGGCGAAACCCGTTCCCCCCGCGGCGAAATCACCGATCGGCACGCCGATCTGGCGGCGTCGGTGCAAACCGTTCTCGAGGAAAACTACTTCGCCCTTCTCAATCACGTCTACCAAAGCACGGGGCAGAAGAATCTGTGTCTGGCGGGCGGCGTCGCTCTGAACTGCGCGGCCAACGGCAAGATCTTCGAACAGACGCCATTCCGCGACATCTATATTCAGCCGGCCGCCAGCGACGCGGGTACTTCCATTGGCGCGGCGCTGTCTGTCTGGCACGAGCGCTTGCATCAGCCGCGCGCATTTGTGATGCAGCACGCTTATTATGGGCCCGAATATAGCGACCGTGAAATCCTCGCGGAACTGGAGTCCGCCGGCGTCGCCTGGCGCCGCTTGAGCGAGACGGAATTGGTGGATCAGACCGCCGCCCAGATCGCCGCCGGCAAAGTAGTCGGCTGGTTCCAGGGCCGCATGGAGTTTGGTCCGCGCGCCCTCGGCAATCGCAGCATACTGGCCGACCCCCGCCGCTCGGACATGAAGGATCTCCTCAACAGCCGCATCAAGCATCGCGAACATTTCCGCCCGTTCTGCCCCTCCGTCCTGGCCGAATGCGTTTCGGACTTCTTTGAAACCAGTTACCCGTCGCCCTTCATGGTCACCGCGTATCGCATCAAAGGCGATCGCCTGCGGGATATCCCTGCCGTAACGCACGCCGATGGCACCGGCCGCCTTCAAACCGTCGACCGGGAATCCAACCCGCTCTATTGGAAACTCATCCGTCGCTTCGGCGACCTCACCGGCGTGCCCATTCTGCTGAACACTTCATTCAACGAGAACGAACCCATCGTCCAGACCCCCGCGCAGGCCCTCGATTGCTTCCTGCGCACCCGTATGGACGTGCTGGCCATGGGTTCCTACATTCTCCTGAAGTCCGATAACCTGCACGCCAGCGAAAACAAGCGTGCTTTTGCTTTAGCCTGACATCCGAGGTTCACATGAAGATACTGCTGCTGAACCAGTGCTTCTATCCCGACGTGGTTTCCACGGCTCAGCACGCGAGCGATCTCGTCGCAGCGCTCGCGGAACGCGGCCATGAAGTGACCGTGGTGGCCGGCACGCGCGCCTACGACAACCCGCGCATCAAGTTTCCCAAACGGGAACAATGGCGCGGCAGCCGCATTCTGCGCGTCCCGTGTCTGGCCCTCGGCAAGAGTGCGAAATGGCGTCGCGCCGCTAACTTCGCCAGTTTCTTCCTCAGTTGCATCCTCCGCATCCTCTTCCTCCCGCGCTACGACGTGGTCATGGCCCTCACTTCCCCGCCGCTGATCTCGTTGCTCGGCGCGCTCTACGTCAAGCTCAAAGGCGGACGCTTCATCTTCTGGGTCATGGACCTGAACCCCGATGAAGCCGTGGCCGCCGGCTGGCTTCGCCACGACTCAGTCACCGCCCGTATTCTCGCCGCATTACTGAACTTCAGCCTGGTCTCCGCCGACGAAGTCGTGGTACTCGACCGCTTCATGCGCAAACGCGTCATGCAAAAAGGCGTGCCCGCGGAAAAAATCAGTGTCATCCCGCCCTGGGCCCACAGCAATGTCGTCCGCTACGATCCCGATGGCCGGCTGGCCTTCCGCGAACGTCATGGCTTGGAGGGCAAGTACGTAGTCATGTATTCGGGCAATCATAGCCCCTGCCATCCTTTGACCACCGTGCTCCAGGCCGCCCAGCGCCTCGCCGATCGTCCCGAAATCGTCTTCTGTTTCGTGGGTGGCGGCAGTGAATTCTCGGGCGTCGCCGCTTTTGCCGCCGCCCACAATCTGCCGAACATCCGTTCGCTCCCCTATCAGCCGCTCGCGATTCTATCGGCTTCGCTTTCGGCCGCCGATCTGCACGTCGTGGTCATGGGCGATCCGCTGGTGGGCATCGTCCACACTTGCAAAATCTATAACATCATGTGCATTGGCGCCCCGGTCCTCTACATCGGGCCCGCCAAGAGTCACGTCATGGATATCGCCGCCGGCAACGGAATCCCACTGTCCTCCGCCAATCATGGCGACGTGGATCTGGTGGTGCGCCGCATCCTGGCGAACATTAAATCCGGCGCAAAGCTCGGCGTGCCCGACAAGCGTATGGTCGAGCGCGGCCGCAGCTTCCATCAGGACCAGCTCGTTCCCCGCTTCGCGGATCTGGTCGAAGCCCTGCCCGAACAGGCCGCGGCGGCCGCGGTCGGCAGCCACGCTCTCGGAGACTGACTCGCGTGCTGCTGCTCCTGGCCGCGGCCTTCGCTCCCATACAGACATTCTCCATTCAGGAACTATTCGGCGTGACGCACCCGCCCCAAGTTATCGACTTCGATTTCCATAAGCCCATCGATCCCGATCGCGCTTATATGATTGGCCCGCAAGGGATGCCGGTTCCCTTTCAACTTCTGCACGATGGCAAGATCGCCGTCGAGGCCGCTCTGGCCGCCAACACCAGCGCCGAGTGGAAGCTTTACGCCGCGGAAGCCGGCCGCCGTCCCGCATCTTTCCCATCGGCGGTGCGCATTGCCGAAACCCCGGCTTACTACGAAATCGTCAACGGACTCACCGGCGTCCGCATCGCCCGTGCCGATCGTCCGTTTCTGGCGCCGATCCAGGGTATCCTCTATCGCGATGGAACCTGGACTGCTACCGGTCCGAACGCCCTCGAAGTCGCCGGAAAGCCCACTGGCATGCGTGTACGCTTCGTCGAGCGAGGCCCGCTTAAAGTCGTCGTCGAGGTGTCCTACAGCATCGATCGCCCACGCCTCGAATACGGCGATAAGACGCTCCTGCCGGCCGGACCGGGATTCTATCGGTCCACCATCGAAGTTCAAGCCGGCCAGCCCTCCATCCTGATCGAAGACGATACCGACACCGACCTTCGCTATACCCTCGATATCTATCGCGGCCTCCAGCCGGACCAGGCCCGCTACCGCGGCCACCACTCCACCTCCATCGAAAATGGCCGCGAGCCGGATGGCCGCCAGTACCGCCCATGGAACGAGCGCCCCGCTGGCGACGCCATTCGCGACCTGCAATACCGCACGCCCGCTCCCTCCGATTACAACAGCGAGCCTCCCCACATCCGCCGCATGGCCGTTTGGGATCCCTGGGTGTATGACAGCGGCTGGTATTGGCTGTTGTACAACACCCAAGCGGCGCCCGATGCCAACCTGATCGGCATCTTTGCCGGCCCTGCATCCCGCGCCATCGGCGCTGCGCACAATGGCGCCGGCATCTTCACCGCGCCCGGTCCCATAGCCGGCATCGCCTTCGAAACCCATCGCCGCGCGCCCGATGCCCACGTTTCTCCGCGGGTCCGCATCGCCTGGGGCATCTTCGTCGGCTCCAAAGGCGCGGATCTCGGCGACCCATACAAAGTGCAGAACATCGCCCGCCAGATGAACTTGCTCGGCGGCATCAACTTGAACAAGGTCTATCGCTGCCCAACGGAATTCGCCGATCCGCCCGGCGCCTATCAGCCTCTGTTTATGCCTCGCGCCGCAGTCGACGCTCTTATCGGCCGTGTTCGCTCCGGCCCCGATGACTACCACCGGCTCTACAACGATGAGCCGGCTGCCCGGCCTCTGCTGGACATGTGGCGTGACCCCTCCGGAGCCAAACTGCATGAACTGGCTGCCGGCATCGCCGCGACTGCCCACGATCTCCTCGATGCCTTGGTCAATGGCGACGGCATCTACGATTTCCACTACCACTACTGGCACGGCGGCCTGGAGATGACCCGCCAGGCCGTCTGGATCAATGCCGTCCTCACCAGCGATCGCGCCACCGCCGCGGACCGCGCCGGCGTGAAAGCCGCCGCCGCGTTGTTTGCCTCAGTCCTCTGGGATCCCGATTTCGTGCCGTTGTTCGACGGCCACGGCCTGAACCTGGGCACCGCCAACATGCCCGTGCAGCAGAACCAGTACCGCGATATTTACGCGGCCTTACTGGGCCGCGACCGCCACGCCGTAGTGACGCGCGCTCTCGATAACCTTCACCAGACCGTCAACGAGGCCGGCGCGGCCATGGGTTCCACCCATTACATCGGCGCCTCCATGGGTCCGCTCCTCACCACCCTTCAGCAGTTGCAAACCGCCGGCCTCGCCGACGCCTTCCGCGACGAGCCCCGCCTGTCCCGCTTCGCCGAATTCTACCTTAACCTGCTTACTCCACCCGAGCCCCGCTTCGGCGGATACCGCAAGCTGGTCTCCATCGGCGATGGTTCCACCGAATCCTCGGAACTCTACGGCCAGCTCGCCACCGGTTTCGCCGCCTCCGATCCTGCCCTCTCGGCCCGCCTGATGGCCGCCTGGCGCCAGTCCGGCGCGATGCACTCAGGCTTTCACGGCTCCACAATCCTCAAGATCGACGAGGATCTGCCCGTCGCCAACCCCTCCCTCGGCGACGCGACCTTCCCTGGCTGGTATACTGTCCTGAGAAACGGCTGGGGTAGCCGGAACGAGACTGCTGTCTGGCTGGTCGACGGCGATTTCTACCGGGACCATGCGCACGAGGACAACGGTACCGTGGCAATCTACGCGCTAGGAGCGCCGCTCTCCATCGACTGGGGCAGTATGTATTACCCTTCATCTCCCGGCGCTTTCATGCATTCCGTTGCGCTGCCCGAAAACGCGCTGCCTTTCCCCTGGGACACCACTGCCACACCCCTCGATCAAATCGGATTCCGCTGGCAGCATGCCGCGGTCGGAACTTTCGATTCTTTCCCCTCGAGCGCCTGCGTACGCGCCACCTACGAATCGAATGGCGCGGTTTGGACCCGTTCCGTCTACTCCATCCATCCCGACGAAAGCAACCCCATCATCGCCATCCGCGACAACATCGCGGGAACCCATTCCGCCCGCATCGTCACCCTGAACCTGATGGCCGCTCCGCCCGCTCTGCCTTCCTGCACCGGCCAGTGGCTCATCAACTGGGATCTCTACGCGTTCACCGCGGACCCTGCCCAGACGGTCATGCGAAGCTGGTCGCACCACTGGCATCCCAATCGCGAACAAAACGAGTTTGCCAAAGCGAACCGCCGCCCCTTTGAAGAATCGCAATCCATCTTCCGCATCCGCACCACAGGCGCATCCACTTTGCTGCTGCTCCCCTGGCGCAAAGACCGCCCGCGCGATGCTTCCGTCCGCAACGAAGGCCTCCGTACCACCATCGCCTGGAATGACTCTACGACCATGATCGATCCCGATTGCTACACCTACAATGACACTCGTTCCACCATCGTCACCGCTTTCGGCGCGACGCCGTGCCAATCTGCCGGAATCGCCATCGCGGGCGGCGCGGCCGAGGTTCACATCCAGCCGGACCGCGCCACCATCACCGCCCACGGCGCCCCCGGCCCGCGAACCATCTCCTTGCCCAGCTCCTGGGGAGCCCGCCGCGTCATCGACTACGCCGGCCCCCAACCCAAAACCGTAATTCTCCACCCTGTGGGGCGGGCCTCCAGGCCTGCGCGGGTCCTCCAGAACCCTCTCTTCTTCCTTCCCCTACTCCTCCTAACCCTGACCGCCGCCCTGGCCACCGCCCAGGTCAGATGTCCATCACCCGCCGCCAAAGTGAACTTCGCGCCCAACAAGAACTCTGATGCGAACCAGGGACTCATCATCACCAGCTTCTTCCCCAGCTCGCAAACCGAGAATTGCATCGCCATCACCGACCTCACCGGCGCCCCCTCCTGGACCTATTGCGCCCCCGGTTATCTATTCATGACCCACGCGGTCTTGGGCGATACCATCTTGTTCCTCTCCAACACGACCTCTACGAATTACGCCGTCAACGAGATGAATCTGTCCGGTACCATTCTGCATTCGCTCACCGAATCCGCGGCCAACATTCAACTCGCCACACTCAAGCAGCAGCCCATCATCGACTTCAACCATGAGGCCTTTCGCCTCCCCAATGGCTATACCGCTGTAATCGCGCATAACGAGCGCCTCTATACCGATATTCAAGGATCTACCGGCACGGTAGACATCCTGGGCGACGAAGTCCTGGTGCTCAACACCCAGTGGAAGATCGTCTGGACCTGGAACGCCTTCGATTTCCTTCCGGTCACCCGCGCCGCCGTCCTCGGCGAGACCTGCACCCCATGCCCCGAAGCCAACCTCGGTAAGTGCTGCCCCATCACGCTCGCCGCCCAGGCCAACGATTGGCTGCATGGAAACTCGCTCACCTACGACTCCACCGACGGCAACCTGATCCTGTCCCTTCGCAACCAGGATTGGATCGTCAAGATCGCCTATCAGAACGGAGCCGGCGACGGCCATGTGATCTGGACCCTCGGCAACGGCGGCAACTTTACCATGGTCAACACGCCCCAGATTCCGTCCCCCTGGTTCAGCCATCAGCACGACGTCGGCATCCAGGCCACCGATAATCCCAAGCTCCTCACCCTGTTCGACAATGGCAACACCCGGGAGGCCACCGATCCCACCGCCAAGAGCCGCGGGCAAGTCCTCTCCATCGATGAGCCGGCCCTCACCGCCGACATCCACTTCAACGCCAACCTCCCGTTTTACTCGGCGGGATACGGCACCGCGCAGATCTTGGAAAACGGCAACTACTGGTTCCAGGCCGGCGTAGTGGGCGGC
>JBEKIM010000136.1:0-15276 GCA_050011755.1 Bryobacteraceae bacterium
TGGAGTTGCTGGAGCGCGCTAAATTGATTCATCCGCACGCGCACGTGCACAGGCACGGGGAAGGGGCGGTGCAGCCTCACCCGCACGTGCATCGGCACGAGGGCGATTAGTTCTTGGAGGGCGGCCAATCCTGGCCGCAGCCGGCTTTCCAGCCGGCTGGCCGCCTGAAAGGCGGCTGCGGGCAGGATTGCCCGCCCACTTATCTGAGCCAGGCGGCCAGGTGCTCCGCGACGAAGGCGTCGTCGTTCAGGTGCGGATAGGCGCGGCACACGCGGTCGATCTCGGCGGCCTGTCCGGGCGAGAGATCTTCGTCCGGATTAAGGCACCAGCGGCCCTCCAGCAGCCCTTGCCGCCGCAGGACTTCGTGGATGCCGGCGATCGAGCCGCGGAACTGGTGGGCGGCATCGAAGAACGCCGCGTTGGCGTCGGTGATCTCCGCGCCCAGCGTCAGCCACGATGACGCCAGCGGCTTTTGTTTTTCCACGGCGGCATGGATCTGATCCAGCATACGCGCCGCGCGCAGGGTCCAGACGGCCCAGTGCCCCAGCAATCCGCCCGCGATGCGCAGAGTGCGCGCGCCGAAATGGAACCCGGTGACCAGATCGGCGACGATGTTGTCGTCGTTGCCGGTATACAACGCGATTTCGCCGGCGCGGCCGGAATCCGCCACCGCGCGCATCACATCCAGCGTCTGGTAGCGGTTGAAAGGCGCGATCTTGATGGCCGCCACGCGCGGCATTTCCGCGAATTCCCGCCAGAACGCATAGGGCAAAATGCGGCCGCCTACGGCCGGCTGCAGATAGAACCCAAACAGGGGGATCGCTTCGGCCACGGCGCGGGCGTGCGCCAGCAATTCCGGGACTGGCGCATCGCGCAGAGCGCCGAGGCTGAGCAGACCCGCGTCGTAGCCGAGGCGCGCGGCAAGTTCCGCTTCGCGCACCGCCTGCGCGGTAGGACCCACGATGCCGGCCACCTTTACCAGTTCATCCGCGTCGCCGGAGGCGCGCAATTCCTCCATGGCCAGCTCCAGCACCGGTGCGAAGAGGCCGAAACGCGGATCGCGGATCTCGAATTGGGTGGTGTGCACACCCACGGCGACGCCGCCCGCGCCGGCGGCCAGGTAATAGCGGGTGAGGGCGCGCTGGCGGCGCTCGTCGAGTTTGCGCGCGGCGGTCAGTGCCAGCGGATGCGCGGGGATCGCCACACCTTCCCGCAGCCGCTCGCTCCAGCTCATCTTTTGTAGCCGATCATGCGCAGAAAGTCGTGGCGGGCGCGCGCGTCGGCTTCGGTCTCCACGCCCTTCGGCGGGAAGCCGTCGATCACCCCCAGCACGCCGCGGCCCTGCTCGGTCGCGGCGATCACCACCTCCAGCGGATTGGCTGTGGCGCAGAAGATCGAGCAGACTTCGGGCACCTCTTTGATGCGCCCCAGCACATTGATCGGGTAGCCGTTCAGCAAGGCAACGACGAAGATGTGGCCGGCCGCGATGGCGGTGGCATTGCGCGCCGCCAGGGACTGCAGCGCGGCGTCGTTGCCGTCGACCCGCGTCAGGCAGGGGCCGGAGGCCTCGTTGAAGGCGATGCCGAACTTCAGGTTCGGCACGGTATTCACCAGCGCCTCGTACAAGTCTTCGACGGACTTGATGAAGTGGGTTTGTCCGAGTATCAGGTTGCCGCCTTCGGGAATCTCGAGGCGAACGGTGGTCAGATCCATGGCCCCAGGATACCGCCGCGCAACGGAGTCATACTTGAAGCATGAAATCCAGATCGAGGGGCGCACTTCTGTGGCCGACGATGGTGCTGACGATGGGATCGGTGGGGGGCCTGTTGGCGGATGCGGTATCCACCGACGAGCGCTGCAATCAGATTTTGCAGCAGGCGTTGGAGAACAAGAATCCGGACACGCGCAAGCAGGCGGTGGTGGCGCTGAGCCTGGCGGCCACACGCGACCCGGTCTTCGCGAGGCTGGAAGGCATGCTCGAAGACAAAGACGTGGAAGTGCGGCTGGCGGCCGTGGCCAGTCTGGGCGAGGTGAAGACCGAGAGTGCGCTGGCCGCGTTGCGCAAAGCGCTCAACGACGAAGTGCCGGAAGTGAGTTTCGCGGCGGCCAAGGCGCTTTGGGCGCTGCACGATCCGGCGGGCGAGCAAGCGCTGCTTTCGGTCCTGAGCAAGGAGAGCAAGACGGCCTCGAACTTCATTACAAAGCAGAAGCGGGACGCCATGCGGATGCTGCACACGCCGCGCGTCCTGTTCCTGTTTGCGATCCGGTCGGGCATGGGATTCGTGCCGGTGCCGGGATTCGGCGAAGGCTTCAACTCCATGCAAGCGTTGCTCACCGATCCCGGGGTATCCGGGCGCGCGGCGGCGGCGCTGCTGCTCGGTAAGGACAAGGGTCCGGCTACGCTGGATGCGCTGAAGGACGCGCTACTGGATATGGATTGGTCGGTGCGCGCCGCCGCCGTACACTCGCTGTCGTTGCGCGACGATCCGGCGCTGAAGCCGGACCTGGAGCCGATGCTGAACGACGACAAAGTGCCCGTACGGCTGCGCGCGGCGGCCGGAGTGCTGCGGCTCTCGGCAATCGAACAGGATCGGGCCAAGGAGCCCGGGCAATTGGAAAAGCCGCAGGACTCTAAAGTCCCGCCGGCACGCTCATTTGAGACCCCATTGTCGCTCAATAAGTTAGCGGTTGTTTTTCGCAGCCGCAAAGATGATGAAAACCAAAAGTAGTGGGGCGGCCAATCTTGGCCGCAGCCGACTTTCCAGCCGGCTTAGCCGCCTGAAAAGGCGGCTGCGGGCAGGATTGCCCGCCCCACGGTGAGCTTTCGACGGCGCCCCAAGCGAAGTCACACGATAGTTCAAACCGGCCCGGCCGGCGGCCCCGCTAAAGCGTGCGCCATGGGGTCACTCTTCGCGCAGGGCTACCGCCGGGTCGATGCGCGCCGCGCGCCAGGCCGGAATGGCGCCGGCCGCCAGGGCGATGGCGAGCATCAGCGCGGCGACTCCCAGCAGCACCAATGGACGGCCGGGGCCGGTAAGCAGAAAACCGCGCAAAAGCCGCATGCCCGCGATGGCCGTCAGGGATCCCACTACGATTCCAACGGCCGTCAGCAACAGGCTGCGCCGCACCACGAGCCCGATCACATCGCCGGGCGACGCGCCCAGGGCCATGCGTACGCCCATTTCGCGGCGGCGCTGGGTGACCAATTGCGACAGCACGCCATACAGCCCGATGGCCGCCATCAGGAGCGCCAGGCAGGCGAACAACCCCAGCAGCGCCGCGCGGAAACCGGGCTTGGAAAATGCCTGCTCGTTCAGGAACTGCCGCATGCTGGTGACTTCGGAAAGCGGCAGCGTGGGATCGGCCTGGGCGATGGCGCGCCGCAGCGCGGCCACCAGCGTATCGCGCGGCCGGTCGGCCGTGCCCAGCCAGCGGCCGCCGGCGCGCATCATGACCACCAACTGCCGTCCGCCGTTCGGCTCGCCTTGCGGGAAGGGCAGATAGACATGCGGCTGAACCTTCCAATGCATTTCGTCGAACGGGTTGGTCTCCTTGATATTGCCGGTCAAGCCCACCACGGTTCGCCATGGCGCATCGGAGCCCAGGTCGCCGAGCCTGATGTGCTTGCCCAAAGGGTCCTGGCCCGCGAAATAGCGGCGCGCGAATTCGCGATCCACGATGGCTACGGGCTCGCTCTGCGCCGTATCAAGCGGTCCGAACTCGCGGCCCGCGAAGAGCGGCAGGCCCGCCACGCGAAAATATTCCGGGAAGATGAGGGCGCGCTCGATAAAACCGGTCTCGCGCGCGGCGGGACCGCCGGCGGCCGCGGCATGCACCAGCCTGCCGGATCGCACGGCGGCTTCAAGCGCGGGCATGGCGGCTAAGGATTGCTCCAGGCGCGCGCAAAACAGCAGACGATCCGTCAGTTTGGGGTACGCGGACCTGGGCAGTTCCAGGCGGGTGGTCAACAGCCCCTCCGTGCGGTATCCCAGGGGCTCGGCGCGCAGCCGGAACAGGCTTTCGACGAGCAGCGCCGCGCCGGTGAGCAAGGTCAAGGAAAGCGCCACTTCGAGGACCACCAACAGGCCGCGGGAGCGCTGCTCGGCGCGTCCGGCAGACCCTCCGCGGCCGCCCTGCTTCAGCAAATCGTGCAGCCGGAAGCGGGAGGCTTGCAGGGCGGGCAGCAGTCCGGAGAGGACCGCCGTCAGGACGGCCAACGTGGCGGCGAAGGCCAGTACCCGCCAATCCAAAGAAACACTCCGGGCGGCATCCCCGATGGGCATTTCCACGGGCTGCACGGCGAGAAAGTAGCGCATCCCGCCGTATGCCAGCAGCACGCCCGCCGCCGCTCCCAGGGCGCAGAGCAGCAGGTTTTCGGTCAGGATCTGGCGGACTACACGGCCACGGCCCGCACCCAGCGCGGTCCGGATGGCGATTTCGCGGCGACGCTCCAGCGCGCGGCCCGCCAACAGGTTGGCCACATTGGCGCAGGCGATCAGCAGCACGAATGCGACCGCCGCAAAGAGCAGCAAGAGCCCCGAGCGCAGGCCGCGTCCGGCCAGCCACGTCAGTTCATCCTGTAAGCTGCGCACCATGGCGCCGGCGTGCGCCAGTTCGTCGGGGTCGCTCTGTTCGAGCGCGGCGCGTAGAGCGGCGATCTCGGCCTCGGCCGCGGCCATGGTCACGCCCGGACGCAGGCGGCCCAGAGCGCCCATGGAGTGGAATTTGGCGGTAGACTGGCGGGCGACATCGGCCGGCGTGAGCAGGGTCCAGAAGAGCGCCTGGCGAGGATAGAACTCGAACCCGCGGGGCATGATGCCGAGGACCGTGTAGGCCCTGCCGTCGAGCGTCAGGGGCTGCCCGGCCGCGCCCGGCGCACCGCCGAAGAGCGACTGCCATCCGGCGTGGCTCAGCACCACGGCAGGTCCGCGATCGAGGTCGGCTGGGCCAAACGTGCGGCCTTCGGCGGCGGATATGCCGAGAGTTTCAAAGAAGCGCGCCGTGACGGCTTCGCCCAGCGTGCGGCGCGGGTCGCCGCGGCCGGTGAGCGTATACTCCACCCATTGCCATCCCGCGACGCCGTCGAACGAGCGGCTTTGGCGGTCGAAGACCTCCACATCGCGATAACACGAGAACACCTTGGGATCCCAGTTGTGGGTGGTTTCCCAGATGGCCGCCAGACGGGCCGGATCGCGGAAGGGAAGCGGCCGCAGCATGACCCTGTCCACCAGGCTGAAGACCAGGGCATTGGCGCCGATCCCCAATGCCAGCAGCAGGATGGCTACAGTCGCGAAGGCGGTGTTTTTGCGCAGCGCACGAGCTGCGAAACCCAGATCGGTGATGAAATCGGGCATAGCGGATTGGGTCTAAGGTATCAGAAGTGGGGCGGGCAATTCTGCCCTCTGGACTTTGGCCTTTCTCGTGACTACTGGCCGCAGCCCGTGGCGCACGCTTCAGGCGTGCGCCCCCGCGGATGCGGGTGAAACAGCGGCGAGACCCGCTTGGGGCCCCGTCGAAAACTCACCGTGGGGCGGGCAATCATGCCCGCAGCCGCCTTTTCAGGCGGCTAAGCCGGCTGCGGCCAAGATTGGCCGCCCCACGACTCTTGGTTTTCATCACCTTTGCGGGTCCTAAAAACAACCGCTAACTTATTGAGCGGCAATGGGGTCTCAGATGAGTGCCCCATGGGCCTGCGGCCCACAAAAGGTGATGAAAACCCGCCCCCATGTATTTTCAATAACTTCGGGCATGTTTTCAACGGAGCGTGCTGCGGCGGACTTCATTCAGTCCGCCGTTGGCGGGACTTAAAAGTCCCGCCTGGCCGCCCGAAAGGCGGCTGCAGCCAAGATTGGCCGCCCTCCAAAAACCAGACTTTTTGGGCGTGCTTTATGTTGCAGCCGGATATAATCATAGTAACAGGTACCGATATCGCGAAATATGATTGAAAGGCACTATTCGCGCGTGTGGGCAGTTGGCCTGGCGCTCTTGCCGCTAGCGATCTCGTGCAGCCGCGGGCCGGCCAAGCCGATAACCGCGGTTCTAGCGGACCCTCTCACGGTAAGCACGCCTCGCGATCGTTACGCCGACGACCTGGGGAGGTTTCTGGCAGGCGTGCCGGCGCGCGCGGGCAGCCAATTCGACGAGCTTGAAAAACAACCGGCCTGGATCAAACACCAACGCGAAATGGACCATGCCTGGAGCAGGCTGGAACAGGCAACCCTCCCCGCCATGCGGGTCTTCCAAAAGCAGAACCTGGGGGCCGCGCTGGTTGCCAAATCGCCCGTCTTCTATCCTTTTAGCGGGCCGGACGCGCTGATGGTCACGGTACTGTTTCCGGACAATCCCACGTATGTGATGGTGGGTCTGGAGCCCGCCGGCACGCTGCCGCGGCCCGGCCAGATCGAGCGCAAGAACCTGGAAGCCTACCTGGCAAGCGTCCGGAACACGCTGGCTTCTGAGTTGAGCCGCAGCTTTTTCGTGACGAGGCAGATGGACCGGCAGTTCCGGGGGCAGGTGAGCGACGGGCTCCTCCTGCCGATCCTTGAACTGCTGGTACGCTCCGGCCACACGATTCTGGGCTTCCGCTACGTCCGGTTGGACGATGCGGGGCGCATGATTGAGCGATCCGCCGGCTACAAGGCTCCAGGCAGGATCGGCAACAAGGGCGTAGAAATCGATTTCCGGCGGGACGACGATCAATCCGTCCACAAGCTGGTGTACCTGTCTGTGAATCTGTCCGACAAGAGTTTAACGGAAAACCAAGCGTTTTTGACGTTTCTGGCCAGCTTGAAAGGCACCGCCACGCTGCTTAAGGCCACCTCTTACATGGTTCACAAGCAGGATTTTTCGACGATTCGGGAGCGCGTGCTGGCGAAGAGCGTCGCCGTGTTGCAGGACGATTCGGGCATTCCTTACCGGTTCTTTGCAGCCCCGGCGTGGACGGTGCAGTTGTACGGCAGTTACGTGCGGCCATACGGTAGCTTCCGGTGGCTGCAGCAGGCCGATTTGCGCGCCGCTTATCTATCGGCAGGGCCTAAGCCGCTGGGTTTCCGGATTGGATACGGATACGGGAAGGTCCCGTCGAACCTGCTTTTCGCCCGAAAAACGGACTGAAAGCCGGGTCTGGGTCAGTTTGGTTTTTGGAGGGCGGCCAATCTTAGCCGCAGCCGCCTTTTTAGGCGGCTACGGGCAGAATTGCCCGCCCCACAAGTCAGTTAACACTTGCGACTTATGCCACCCACTCGCGGTTAGAGATAGAATTGTCCTATGCAAAAGGTTGGAATTCCCCTGCTTGCCTGCCTGCTTACGGCCGCCGCCGGCGTGATCCGTGCGCAGGACGCAACTCCCCCCGCGACGGGACCGACGATCCGGGTGACTACGACCGAGGTGGTGCTGGACCTGGTGGTGCGCGACAAGAAGGGTCGCGAGGTGAAAAACCTCAAGCCCGCCGATGTCGAGATTTACGAGGACGGCGTCCGCCAACAAGTTCTGAGCTTCCGCATGGTGCCGGGCCGCGAGGTGCTAAAGCAGGCGGAAAATGAGGCAAAGACGGGGCAACCTTCGTCCGCCACGCGGGCGCTCCCCGAACCCAACACGCTCTGCATCGTTTTCCACAATATCGATCCGGTGACGCGGCCGCACGCGGTGGAAATCGTCAAAGAATTCATCAAGAGCGATCTGCCGCCGGAAACCTACATCGGCATCTTCAATTTGAACGAGACGCTGATCCCGCTGCACGAGTTCACCAAGAACCGCGATGAGTTGCTGCAGGCGATCGGCGGGGCTTTCAATGGGAAGCCTCTGGATTTCGGGAGAGCGTCGGAAGCGCTACTCACAGCCAGCCCGAACATCGTCACGGTGAACGCGCAGGTGAACAACGCGACGCACGCGGCGAATGTCTCGGTGGACGTCACCGGGGGCGAGGTCGCGGGGACCACCATCATGGGCGCGGACGTCTCGACGGGGACGGGCGCGAACCGCATCCGCGGCGACCAGGTCCGGGAACGGAGCGATTTCGCCAACATCACGGGCATGCACGAAACCGACCGCATCTTCACCCTGATCAACCAACTGGGCACGCTGCCAGGCCGGAAAACCGTGCTCCTGGTGACGACCGGATTGCAGACCACGGGCGATCCGGACCGGTTCCAGAAACTGCTGAACAACGCCAACAGCCATGGCATTACGTTCTATGCGCTGGACAGCACCGAGATGAGCGCGATGAACGATACCGCGCAGGCCGGCAAACTGGCCGTCGGGCAAATGGCGCAGGTCAGCCAACAGCAGACCAATAAAGCCGCCAGCGCCAGCCAGATGCGGCAGAACAGCCGGGCGGGAGACGACACCGTATCGGCGGTGCGCACTTCCGATACGCAGGCCAGCCTGCGGCAGCTATCCGAGGGTACCGGCGGATTCCTGATCGCCAACACGAACGACTTCCGCAAGCCCTTCCAGCAACTGGTCGAGAACCTGGACACGCACTATCAAGCGGTCTACCATCCGGCCTCGGCCAAGTATGACGGGCGCCTGCGGAAGATCGAAGTGAAACTGGCGCGCAAGGACCTCGAAGTGGACAGCCGCACCGGCTATTTCGCGATGCCGGATTTGAAAGGCTCCGGCCCGCTGACGCCGGTCGAATCCACCGGCCTGGCGGTGCTGAATGCCGATCCGCGGCCGCATTCTTTCGATTTTCACGTGGGGGCCTATCATTTCCAGAGGGATGCCGGCGGCACACGGGGAACGCTGGCTTTCGAATTGCCCGGCACCAAGCTGGGCGCTTCGGCGGACCCGGCGCGCAAGATTCATAAATTTGAAGTGTCTCTGTTCGCGCTGATCCGCGATTCTAACGGAGACGTGGTCGACAAATACAGTCTCGACCAGCCTTACTACATCGCGGACGCGAACCTGGCGGCGACGCGGGCATCCGCCCTGACCTATACGCATCCGATCGACCTGCCGCCCGGCCATTACACGGTGGAAACGGCCATTGTGGATCGCGAGGGCAGCCAGGCGACCGCGGAGACTTCGGCAATTGAGGTCCCTGCGCCGCCTAAGGGTCTGGGAATCAGCAGCCTGGTAGTGGTGGAACATGTCGAGCCGGCCAAGGATCAGGCGGACGCGGCGGATCCGCTGACCTTCAAAGGAAGACACGTGATTCCGATGGTGCAGGCTACGGTGAATCCGGCGAACAAGCGATTTGTGTACTTTGTGGTGTATCCGGACAAATCGAACACGGAGAAGGCGAAGATCCATATTGAATTCAAGACCGGCGGGCAGGTGTTTGCCGAACAGACTACCGATCTTCCGGCACCGGACGCTTCGGGCACGATTCCGATGTTCGTGGCTGCGGTTCCGCGGCCGGGGACTTGCGAACTGCAGGTTACCGCTTTACAGGGCAGTGAGTCTGCCGCGTCGCATATCAAGTATGGGGTGACTACGGCGAACTAGGAAAGGGCGCGGAACATCTGGTAGTAGCGGGCGGCTTCGGCCGGATGACCTGCGCGCTCCAGCACCACGCCGCGCAGGAAGAACAGGCGCGGAAAGTAAAGCGAGGAGAACATGGGCAACCCCGAAGCTTGCGGCAGTGGGGTGAGCCGCAGCAAGGGCTCGGCGCGCTGCCATGCGCCGGTCTCTTCGTAGGCCCAGGCTAGCAGCACGGCCAGGCCGTCATCCAGCTCCGCGGTAGGCCGCGCGTAGATTCCCTGGAGCGCTTCCAGGGCGGGTTGAAACTGCTTCCCGAACAGCAGCGAGTAGGCCCGCGTATACGCCCTGAAGGGAGACTGCGCCGGCACCGGAAAGGCGTCCGGCAGGGTCACCGAAGCTACCAGAGAAGCGAGTGCGGCGGTTGCCGGGACGGCCTCGGCGACCGCCTTGCGAGCGTGTTCCGCGGCGCCCAACCGATCGTCCAAACTAAGCAGCCAGATGGCCGCCTGGGCATCGGCACGGCAGGCGATCTCGCGCAACGCACCGCCGGCATCGGCCTGGGCCAGACGCTCCATGGCCTCAATAGCCGGGCGGCGCGCGCCGGTCTGCCACGACCAAACCGCCGCCTGATAAGGCGCATTCGGATCGTGGGCCGCCTGGCGCTCCGCCAGGTAACGATTGAAAACCTTGGTGGCGCCGGGAACGTCGCCGGTCATCAGGCGCGCCTGCGCGGCTTTCAGGAATTCGCCGCCGTTCAGAAAGGCCGGAGCCTTGGAGCGCGCGGCCAGATAGAATTGCTCGGCCTCGCCGAAGTGCCCCAGAGCGAAGTGCACGTCGCCTAGCGAGTCGAGGGGATTGGGTTCGTTCGGGCGCAACTGCTCGTAACCTCGCAAGACCCGTATGGCGGTGGGCAAGTCGCCGGAATAAGCCGCCGCGTACCCCATGGTGTTCAAAGCCAATACATCGTCCGGACGGATGGAGAGGGCGCGGCGGAATTCCACGATGGCGCCGTCGTAGTCGCGCATGCTGAGCAGGGTTTCAGCCAGGACGCGATGGCGGTTGGGATCGGCCGGATCGAGGCGGGCCAGTTCGCGCCGCGCCTCCAGTTGGGCATGAAAATCGCCGCGCAAGGCGGCGGCGTCCAGATCCAACTCGGTCCGGTCGAGCGCGGAAAAACGGTCCTGGTGGGTGCGCGCCTGTTCGACGATCCGGTCCGCGGCGGCACGGTCGCGCTGGGCGATGGTTGAGTCGAGCCAGAGCACCCAGGCCCGTCCGAAACCTGGATCGGCTGCCACCGCCTGCGCAAAATCGGCGGAGGCCGCGGCGGGATCGGGCGATTCCAGGGCGGCTACGAAATCGCGTAGCGCCTGCGGGTTTTGGGTGGCGGCCGGACGATTCGCGCCCAACTGGCGGGCCAGTGCGTCCGCGACCTGGAAAATGGCGCTCGCGGGTCCGCTGGCCGAAGCCACTAACGCCATCCTGTGCGTGAGCACATCTTCCTCGGTCGCACTGGCGTGAAGGATTCCGTTCACCACCGAGAAGTCTCCGTACACAATCTCGTTGGCGCCGGCGACTAATGCGCCGGTACGCTCGGTGGAGATTCCGGGAGCGCCGGGGCGCCGTCCCAGCGAAGCATCGAGAGAATGCACGGCGCGCCACGGGATCGCGTAACGGTCGGAAGAGCCTTGCAGTTGGCCGCTGAGGATTTCGGCAAAACCGGCATCCATCCAGTCGAGTGATGGATCGGGCGACAGGTTCTCAAAACGCAGCACCGCGACTTGCGGCACCGTCTGCGGGCGATCGCGGCGGGCGCAGCCACCCAGGCACGCCAGCAAGATAGCGAACGTGATGGAGCCGGGAGAGGGCGGCTCCCTCAACGATGGGCAAAGCCGGCTGAAAGCCGGCTGCGGGCAAGATTGCCCGCCCTCCAATTCTGCGCGGCCTGAGTTTTCGGGCTACAGGACACGCGGCTCCAGCGTGAGCAACTCCTTGAACTCGGGCAAGTCGCGGAGGGATGCGAATTCGGGATCCTGGAGCATCTTCTTGCGGTCGGTGAAACCCTCCTCCAAGGCTTTGCGAATGTACTGCAGCGCGCGATCCTTTTGTCCCTGCTTGGCGTAAATCTTCGCCAGATAGTAATGGAAGCGGGCGCGCTCCTCGACGGTGCGCTCCTGCAGCAGCACGCCATACGTGCTGCGGTGTTCAAAGACCTCGGGATCCAGTTGAAACGCGGCGTTGTACGCATCCCAGGCCTGTTTGTATTTCTTTACGGCAAAATATGCAGTGCCCAGGTTGCTATAGATGGACGCGGATCCGGGCGCCAGCTTCAAGGCGCGCTTGTACGAACTGGTAGCCCTGCCATAGCGTTTCTCCGCGTAGTAGATGGTGCCCAGGTTGTTGATGGCTTCGGCATACCTGGCATCCAGGCGGATGGCGTGCTGGTAGCGCTTCATGGCCGCATCCAGTTGCAGCATCTGGTGATAGGCAATGCCCATCTTGTTCCAGACTACGGCGGAATCCTGGGGCGCCTGTTGATAATATTCGATGGCTTCGCGATACATCTTGCGCGCCATATAGACGTCGCCGCGGTCCTCCGCCGAGAGCTGCGGGGCTGCGGTGTCGGAGACGGTTGGCTTGGCAACGAGCGGTTGGGAGTCGAGAGCGGGCTGGCTTTGTTGCGTAAGAGCGGTCCCGGAAGCAATCCCCCAAGCCAGGCAAGCGCCGAAAACAAACACGAGGTTGTGAGCGGAAAGCATAATAGCTCCCCCTTTTGCTCTATTTAAACACACCCAGCAGGCGCCGGAAAAGGCTTTTCTTTTCCTTGGGCTTTTCGGCCTTCTGCGCGGCCTGTGCAGGAGGGGCAGGCGTATTGGCCAGGTTCGGCGGCGGGCGGCGTGCAGCCAGGGCGGGCGGCGGTGCGATCACGTGCGGCGAAGGGTCCGCCGCGGGCGGATTGACCGGCGCTTCCCATCCCGCCACGTTCGTGACGCTCTGGCCTCCGCCATGCAGCGGGCAGGCCTGCACGGGCTGGGTGCCGGAGATATAAACCTCGGTGATCGTGTGGGGACAACTGGGAGTGGCCAGCAGGCCCGATTCGGGATCTATTTGCACGGAAACGATGCCGTCGGGCGCCGCGAAAGGCTGGGCGTTGCGATACGCGCGATACTGCAAGGCGCGTTTCATAAATTCAGTCCAGATGGGCAGGGCCGAGTGCGCGCCTTCCAGGTCCAGGTCGCGGTTATCGTCGAAGCCGACCCACACGATACACAGCAGGCCGGAGGTATAACCGGCAAACCAGCCATCGTGGTCGGAGGTGCCGGTCTTGCCTGCGGCGGGGACTGAAAAACCGCGCGCCCGCACGCCGGCGGCAGTGCCGCTGCGCATGACTTCTTCCATGAGGTTGGTGATCAGGTAGGCCACCCGCGGATCGAGCACCGTGCGCTCTTCCCGTTTGTTGTTGTAGATGGCTTTGCCGCCCTGGGAGCGCACCGAACTCACGAATTCGGGCTTCACATAGACGCCCTGGTTGGCAAAGATCGTGTAGGCGCCGGCCATTTCCATGGGAGTCACGTCGTAGGACCCCAGCGCCACCGCGGGGGTGGGGCGAATATCGTAATTCAATCCCGCCTTCTTGGCCAGGTCGACGACCGCATCGAAGCCCACCATCTCGCCCACTTTGACGGTAGCTACGTTCATCGAATGGGCCAGCGCCTGACGTAAGGTCACGGTGCCGTAGAACTCATGCTTGAAATTGCTGGGTTCGTAGGGCTTGTTGTCGTACCAGAAAGTCGTCGGCTCATCCACGACCGTGGTTCCGGCGGTAATGATATGGGACCCGCCTTCAATGGCGGTGTTCAGCGCGGCGGTATATACGAATGGTTTGAAGATGGACCCGGGCTGGCGCTTGGCCAGGATGTGATTCAGTTGGCTGACGCCGTAGTTCCGCCCGCCGGCGAGCGCCTTGATTTCGCCGGTATGCGGGTCCAGAGCGATGAGCGCGCATTGGGCTTCGGGAATGTTGATCTGACCTTTGAAGCGCTTCTGCTTGCGGATCAGATCGTCCACGCTCTGCATGCCTTCGCGGATGGCCTCGCCGGCGGCGCGCTGCAAATCCAGGTCGAGCGTGGTGTAAACCCGGAAGGAATTGGCCTGGAAATCGATATCCTGAAACTGGCTCTGCAGGAACTCGTTCACCTGGTCCACGAAGTAGGGGGCATCCAGCGACTGCACGGTGCCTTTGGCCAGGTTGAGAGGGGATTCCACCGCCACGGCGTACTCCCGGTCGTCGATATCGTCGTTCTGCCGCATCAGGGACAGCACCAGATTACGGCGGTCGCGGACACGGTCGGGGTTGCGCCACGGATTGTAATATCCGGGCCGTTGGATCATGCCGGCCAGAGTGGCGGCCTCCGGCAGGTTGAGCTGGCGGATATCCTTGCCGAAATAGGCTTCGGCGGCCTCGCCAAAGCCGTTGATGCGAAAACTGCCGCGGCTGCCGAGATAGATCTGATTGGCGTAGTCCTCAAAGATCTGCTGCTTGGTCAGGGTCTGTTCGAGGCGCAGGGTGATGAGCAATTCGGCCATCTTGCGCGTCCAGCGCTTTTCGGGATCCAGCCAGAGATTTTTCGCGAGCTGCTGGCTCAGGGTGGACGCGCCTTGCTCCTTGCGCCCCTCTTTCAGGTCGACATAAACCGCTTTGACGATACGCAGCGGATCGAACCCCTGGTGCTGGAAAAAGCGCTTGTCTTCGGCCGACGTGACGGCGTCGACGAGCACCTTCGGAATGTCGGTAAACTTCACCAGACGGCGTTTCTCGCGGTTGCGATCGAAGAGGTTGGTGATCAGTTGCGGCTCAAGCTGATATTGGCCGCGGGCGGTGTTATCGCGCAGGGAGACGATCTGGGAGATGCGTCCGTTGGCGAACTTGATGACACCGGCCTCCTGGTCGAAATAAGATTCGGGGCCGGGGAAGATCTCGATATCCCCGCCGGGGCGGATCTGGAACGAACCGATGGTATTGCCGCGCGATTCGGTATAGCCGCAGCGGCGCAATTCGGCGGCGATTTCATCGCCCGTGAGCGGATCGCCGACGGCGATCAGGCGGGGCGCGGCGAAGATCTTGGAAGTATTGGCGAACGGGCCGGCGCGCAGTTTCTGGTCGATCAAGCGGGAGTATTTGGCGTAATAATGCGTGAGCACGCCGGCCATCAGGACAAAAGCCAGGGTAAAAGAAATCGCCAGGGCTTTGCCGGCGGGATGCAGAAAAAACCGGACCAGGTAAGCTTGCTTAGGTACCCGGACTCTGACATTCTTCTTGGAGTCTTTCTTGGAGTCGGCTTTCTTCTCTGCCACTAACAATGATTCTCTCATAAGAGCGGAAGTCGAAAGTCCCGCCGGCCCGCTCAGGCGCGCGCCGCGAGGCTTCCGTTACCGGCTGCCGGCGCCCGGATAGAAGTGCAGATCGACTGTATAAAGCGGCAGGTCGACGCGAACCGAGTACCGCACTTCAATATGCACAGCCTCCGGAGAGCGTTGGATATGCACGTTATCGGCCACCACGGGAAGTTCCAGATCGGCGGCTTTTGTCAGCACCCAGGAGCGTAACACGTCGTCGGAGCTTGTGGGCGCCGCGGCACGGTGTGTCACGTCTTCCACAAACTGCTGCAACTCCTGATTATGGATGTAGATAGGAATCAGCCGGACACCTAGAACAACCAGCACAACCAGTACGGCGACGCCGGCTGCCTGGCGCAAGCGAGTGGCGATCACGGATGCGGATCCGTATCGCGCGCGGAGGCGCACAACTCATCCCATATTTCGCCGTGCGCATTCCATTCGGGATTCTCCAAACCC